>CAZGVM010000074.1:0-14491 GCA_964528855.1 uncultured Desulfomonile sp.
TCTATCATCTTGATGAGGACGGCAAGATACAGGGTATCCAGACGGGGAATAAGTGCGCTTCCGGCACGGGAGAGTTTTTCCTGCAGCAGATCGGGCGTATGAGTGTGACACTGGATGAGGTTTCGACTTTCGAAATTTCAGAGAACCCTCACAAGGTTTCCGGACGTTGTAGCGTTTTCTGCAAGAGTGACTGCACGCACGCCCTGAACAAAGGTGTTCCGAAGGATCAGGTCGTTAGTGGTTTGGCCAGAATGATGGCGGGGAAAATAGTTGAATTACTGAAAAAACTGCCAAAAAAATCGGTCATGTTGATTGGCGGATCTTCACAGAACACGAGCATGGCGCATTTCCTGAATCAAGAGATAGACGACCTCTTCATACCGGAAGAGGCTCCATATTTCGAAGCTTTAGGTGCGGCTTTGTGGGCTCTGGACAACCAGACGAAAAGTTATTCCGGGGCTCAAAACGTTTTCAAAAAGAAGTCGTCCGCATTTGGATATTTAAATCCTCTGGGCGACTACCGGGAAATGGTCTCTTTCAAAAAGCGGGGAAGGGGACTGCCTCAACCGATGGATGAGTGTATCCTCGGGCTTGATGTTGGCTCCACAACGACAAAAGGCGTTCTGATGAGGCGCTCGGACAAGGCGATACTGGCCGCTGATTACCTGAGGACTGACGGTGACCCAGTGGGGGCTTCGAGAAGAGTCTACAGAAGTCTGGCTCATCAGGTGGATATTCCGCTAAAAATTCAGGGGCTCGGGGTTACCGGTTCGGGTCGTCAGATAGCGGGATTACACGCCATGACCAACGGAGTCATCAACGAAATCATAGCCCATGCCGCAGCGGCGGTTCATTTTGACCCCGAGGTTGATACGATTTTTGAAATAGGTGGACAGGACGCGAAATACACCTACATAACGAACGGCGTGCCAAGTGATTATGCCATGAATGAAGCCTGCAGCGCGGGCACCGGTTCATTTTTGGAAGAGTCCGCCAAGGAGAGCCTGGGCCTCAAGGTAACGGATATAGGAAAGGTTGCCTACAGCGCATTAAAACCTCCCAACTTCAACGACCAATGCGCAGCGTTTATAGGCTCCGACATAAAAAATGCGGCTCAGGAAGGCATACCTGTAAATGACATAGTAGCGGGCCTCGTTTATTCGATTTGCATGAACTATTCCAATCGGGTCAAGGGAAACAGACCTGTGGGGAAAAAGGTTTTCATGCAGGGAGGTGTCTGCTACAACGAGGCCATACCGGCGGCCATGGCGGCGCTCACAGGCAAAGAGATCGTTGTTCCGCCCGAACCAGGATTGATGGGCGCTTTTGGGGTGGCTCTCGAGGTGGAGAGAAGAATCCAGATAGGGTTGATGAAAGAGCAGTCTTTTGACCTGGAGGCTTTGGCGAACAGACAGGTCACATACAAGAAGAGCTTTGTCTGTGGGGGAGGGAAAGAGAAATGCGATCGTCGCTGTGAAATTGCTCGTATACAGATTGAAGATAAAACCTATCCTTTCGGCGGAGCATGCAACCGTTATGTAAATCTTATAAGGGATCTGGAGTATGACACCCGCGAATATGACATGGTGGATTTTCGCCAGAAACTGGTTTTTAAAGATCTGGCTCCTGAAGATCCCGCCGACACGCGTCCGACGGTAGGCGTCAACAGATCGTTCCTCATGAACACCTTTTTTCCATTTTTTAACGCTTTCTTCAAAGAGCTTGGTTACCGGGTTGTGTTACCAGACAGGATAGAACAGCACGGCACGGACCAGCAGGGGGCGGCATTCTGTTATCCTGTTGAAATATCTCATGGATACATATCCAACCTGATTGATAAAAACCCTGACGTATACTTCATTCCGCATATCAGGGGTATTCCGACTGATGATGATAATGCTGATACATGCACCTGCGTTTTTGTTCAAGGTGAGGCCTTCTATCTTTCGAGCGCTTTTGAATCGGTAAAATTGAAAAAGGCGGTTACTCCATACCTTGATTTGAGCAAAGGCTTTGAGGGAAGGAAGGAAGATTTTGTCAAGCTTGCGGCTGAATTTGGAAGAAACGCAAGCGAGGGGTTGAGGGCCTTTGAAAAGGCCTTCAATGCCCAGCAGAGTTTCAAGTATGAACTTCGCCGCAAAGGCGCGCAGATATTTGAAGAGATTAAAAGCGATCCCGAAGCTATTGCGATAGTTCTTTTCGGAAGGCCTTACAACTCCTTTACTCCCGAAGCCAACAAGGGCATCCCTGCCAAGTTTGCGTCACGTGGATACCGAATACTGCCTTTCGACATGCTTCCATTTGAAAACGAGAGCATCCTGGATCAGGACACCATGTACTGGTCCATGGGCAGGATGATTTTGAAGGCGGCTAGCCTCGTCAAAAAGAATCCCCAACTGTTCGGAACTTTCATCAGTAATTTTTCATGTGGACCGGATTCTTTTGTTGTAGGCTTCTTCAGGGATGAAGTGGGGCGCAAACCTTCTCTAACCCTGGAGTTGGACAGCCATACAGCCGACGCCGGACTCGAAACGAGGATTGAAGCTTTTCTCGATATAGTCCAATATTATAGGGAGCTTGAGAACAAGAAGAAGATTGAGAAAATCCGCAGTGACTTCAAGGCCGCATTCACAACAGTTATGGATGGCAAACCCGTCATAGTGACTGCCGACGGTAGGCGACTGCCGTTATCACATCCGAGTGTGCGTGTTGTCATACCGGCAATGGGAAGGTTTGCCCACGAGGCTTTGGTAAAGACATTCAACAAGGTTGGAATCAGCGCTTACGGACTTCCCCCGGCCAACGAGGAAGTGCTCAAGATAGGACGCGGAAATTCCACCTGCAAGGAGTGTCTGCCGCTTCAAACTACGGTCGGCTCAATGCTGAATTATTTCTGGAGGGATCGTCCGAAGGGAGAAGTGACGGCGTATTTTATGCCGGGCGCCTCTGGGCCATGCCGCTTCGGCCAGTACAATGTTTTCTCCCGAAGACTCATTGAGCGTCACGAAATACCGGACGCCGCAGTGCTGACCCTGAATGCGGCGAATGGTTACATGGGGCTTGGAGACAGATTTACACTTCCGGCGTGGCGTTCAATCCTGATCGGCGATGTTATGTACGAAGTCTGGTCTACCGTGTTGGCTGCAGCCAAAGACCGGGAGCAAGGTCTGAAGATCTTCTTCAAGGAGTGGGATAAGCTGGTTGATGTGGTGGACAAGTCATGGAGGGTTATAAAAAGGCAGATAAGATCCAGTTCCCAGCGACTGGCCGGTATCGAACTGAAAGCCCCGTATCATGAAATACCCAAAATTTCCCTCATTGGTGAGATATATGTGCGAAACGACCCCATCTCTCTGCAGAACCTAGTGGAGAAAATGGCCGACAGGGGATTCATAGTTAGAACTTCCCAAACCAGTGAGTGGATCAAATATGTCGATTGGTTGATCAAGAGCGGTATAGAAGGAGAAAGTCGTGACATTCCTTTCTGGGTGCGTTATTACGTCAAGAGATATTTTGATTCCAGGATCAGGAATCTTTTCGCCCCGTCGGGATTGTTTTTCAACGAGACCCTGGAAATTGATGATTTAATCAAGTCAGGTGAAAAATTCGTCTCGCCTATGCTTACAGGAGAGGCTATTCTCACCGTTGGCGCAGCCTTGCATGAGATCCTTCATCCCTCATGTGGAATCCTTTCAATCGGACCTTTTGGCTGCATGCCCACGAGGGTCGCTGAGGCCATCCTGTCTGAAAAGTTTACTACTGGTGAAAAATTGGAAGCAATGGCTAAAACCAATGGAAAATCAGCTCAGGATTCAGACATATTCAAGAACAAGGATCGTAAATTACCTTTCCTGGCCATCGAAACAGATGGAAACGCTTTTCCACAGATAATAGAGGCCAGACTGGAGGCTTTTGCTCTTCAAGCCAGACGTTTGCATGAGAAGATGCTCATGAGCGCTCATAATTAAACGGCAGTGGGCCCGGGCCGGAACTCCTCAGAGTTCCGGCCTCTTTTTCAAACAAAATTTTTTTAAAAACTATGTAACGGGGGGAACATGGAAAAATCTTATCAGGAAAGAGCCTTTCATACTAAAGACAAGGGATTTAGGGCTGAGGACATTGCGGCCAGACACATTGAAAGGCTGGGTTATGAAATAGTTGAACGAAATTTTTACTGCAAAGCCGGAGAGTTGGACATCATAGCATTGCATGCTGAGGACTTGGTCTTCATCGAGGTTAGATCGCGCCAGTCTGAAGAATCACTGAATCCCATATTTGCCATCAGTCCAAAGAAAATAAAAAGCTTGAAGAAGGCCGCTCAGTCATACGTTGTTAAAAATTCAGTCACCAGGCCATTTCGGTTTGATTTCGCCATTGTCACAATGGAACCCGAACAAGTAGTGGAAATTGTCCAAAACGCGGTGTTCGATTTTCCTTTCAGATAGTGGAATGTGTGCAATTGTAATTTGGGATGGGGAAAGTTTGACCTGTGAGCGAATCACCTAAAAAACTTGACATTATGCATTTTCTTAGATATCCATATTAATGAATTTACCCTGGATGGCTCGGAGCTGTAAAGGCGTGGATTCACCTCACAACGGAAAAACGGTTTCCTGTCCATCTGACAGGCCTCCAGGCGCGTTTCACGACGCGCCCTTTTTTTTCTAAAAATCAGCAAACAATGAACAATAGTTAAACTTTCAGATTAGTTGTTTACGAGCGGTGCTTTTATAGAGTGTCTTAAAGTCTGCGGCTAACGGGTGAGAGTTAAAGATATACCTTTATGCGTCGATTTGGTTATGTTCGGGATTTAGCGGTTAACTTCAAACCAGGCTGGGCAAGGTCTTTTCAAGAGCTTTCAGACTGGTTTTTATCGTGATAATCTTCACTGAAAGCGTCAGCGTATTTTTTTATCCAATCAATTACAGCTTCAACGCCTAGATCTTTTCCTGCTTTCTCGGATTCGATCCATTTATGACGCTGAATTTCCGAATTCTGATTTTCCAAATACTTTTTTAAATCCATTTTTGCGCTCGGGGTTAAATTGATTTTAAGGTCCGCTTTCTTTAATATCATACTTGGAATTGATATCGTCCGAACAGCTTTATGTCAAGCGTATTGTTCGGTCAAAACCAGTGAACACTCCAGTAGGACAATCAGAGGTAAAAGTAGTTTCTGAATGATGAAAAGTTTTTAGCTGGACATGCGCATCATGTAATTTTGTCGAGACTTGACGCTGAAATTTTTTTTCATGGATATTGAGGAGGTCTAAATGTCTGGTCAGTTAATAAACTTGAAGACTAGCGGTCAATCTGTGTGGTTGGATGATCTTGGGAGAGAGTTGCTTAAATCCGGCATGCTTGATCGGCTCATAGAGGAAGATGGGTTAACAGGAGTCACAACAAATCCGACAATACTGCAGAAAGCGTTGAGTAACGACAAGATATACGACGATGAGCTTCATGCGCTTGTAGATAAGGGCGAAACTCCGGTAGGGCTTTATGAAAATCTGGTCATCTCGGATGTAAGAGATGCGGCTGAAGCCCTTCGTGGCGTTTATGAGTCCAGCGCAGGTGAAGATGGCTACGTCAGTCTGGAGGTAGCTCCGAAACTTGCATTCGATGCCAGAGGAACATTACGTGAAGCCAAGCGCTTGTTCGAACTGGTGGATCGTCCAAACATACTCATGAAGATACCCACGACGGCAGAGGGGATAGAGGCCGGAAAAGCCCTTGTGGCAGAGGGAATCAATGTAAATTTCACTCTAATATTCTCTCTGTCCCAGTATGAGGAAGCATTACGGGCTTTTACCGAAGGGATAGAACAATTTATTGAGCGGGGCGGAGATCCATCCAGAGTCACCTCAGTGGCGTCATACTTTGTGAGCAGGATTGACACGGTTGTGGATGAACGACTCAAGGAGAGCAGCGCTCCGGCTGCCCGAGCCGCGTTGGCGGATCTCTTTGGTAAAGCTTCAATCGCCAATGCGCGCATGGCCTACGCTCATTTTGAGCAAAGCCTGAAAAGTGACAAGGTTCAATCCCTGATGGACAGGGGGATGCGCGTTCAAAAGCTGCTCTGGGCCAGCACCAGCGCCAAGAATCAGACATATCCGGATACCTACTATGTTGATAGTCTCCTATGGCCTCAAACTATAAACACATTGCCTCTTGTCACCCTCAAGGCATACAGGGATCACGGCTCATTGGAGAAAAAGAGCCAAATATCCCTGGAAGAGGCCCAGACGGTTCTAGAGAGACTTGAAGCGCTTCATTTGAACATGGATGAAATAACAGGGCGACTGCTTGAAGACGGTATAAGGGCGTTTTCCGACTCTTATGAAATTCTCATCAACGAAGTTTCCAGGAAGCGATTGCGTCTTCTTCGTGGCTGGGGCCACAGGTCGGCCTCACTAGGCTCCTTACAGGGGGCTGTGGATAGTTCGCTTGAAATGTTCGACAGGAAAAGGATTCCCGAGCGAATCTGGAATTGCGAACCTGAAATCTGGACTGAAGATGAGGCAGGCCAAAAAGAAATATCGCAGAGGCTGGGGTGGTTGAGGGTTGTGGAAACCATGTCGGGAGAAACAGCCAAACTGCGGCAGTTTACAGAAGAATTGAAAGGCGCTGGGTTCAAAACGGCGATCCTCATAGGCATGGGTGGCAGCAGTCTGGCGCCGGAAGTTTTTGTAAAAACTTTTGGAGTAGCCGATGGTTTTATCGAATTGAAAGTGGCCGACACCACTGTTCCTCGATCAATACTGGAGATCGAAAGTAGCATCGACCTGTCCAGGACACTATTCATCATCAGCAGTAAATCCGGGGGAACCATTGAGGTAATGTCCCTGTTCAAGTATTTCAGGCAAAAGATGATGGATGTTCTCGGCGATGGTTTTGGCGCCAACTTCGTAGCTATAACGGATCCGGGGACAAATTTGGGGAAGTTAGCCTCCGCAAATCGCTTCAGAAAAATATTCCTCAATCCGGCCGACATAGGTGGCCGTTTCAGCGCCCTTTCTTATTTTGGTCTTGTTCCCGCAAGTCTTCTCGGAATGGACCTGGACTTTTTTCTTACCAGGGCATTTCAGGCCGTAGAGGCCTCTGGACCTGAAACTCAGTCCTTAGAAAGTCCCGGGGCATGGCTCGGAGTAATAATGGGTGAGGCGTCTCGGCACGGAAGGGACAAACTGACGCTGATATTATCGCCAGGGATTTCAACTTTCGGTTGCTGGCTGGAGCAGTTGATAGCTGAAAGCACGGGAAAAGAGGGCAAAGGAGTCATACCAGTGGACATGGAACCGGTAGGGGCCCCGGATGCTTATGGGGATGACCGGTTGTTTGTTTACATGAGATTGGACGGAGACCCTACTTTTGACAGGGCCGTGAGTGACCTGGAGAGATCGGGGCATCCGGTGGTAACTCTACGACTTCACTGTAACTATGACCTGGGGCGGGAAATGTTTCGATACGAGTTTGCAACTTCCGCTGCAGGGGTAATTCTCGGAATCAATCCGTTTGATCAGCCTAATGTTCAGGAATCCAAAGACATCACTGGGAAATTGCTGTCAGCCTACACCAAAGATGGGAAAATACCGGATACGGAAAAACTGGATCCCAAAGATGTCTCCTTCCCTGGAGACATCAGGGCTTTTCTGGAGAGCGCCAAATCCAATGATTATGTAGCGTTCAATGCTTTTATTCATCCTTCCGAAACGGCATGTAAGTGTCTGGATGAAGCGAGGTCTCTCATTCAACAACGTTTCAAGGTGGCGACCACCCTGGGATTCGGTCCACGGTATTTGCATTCCACTGGCCAGATCCACAAAGGTGGACCTGATACGGGATTATTCATTGTCATTACAACTGATGAAAACGAGGACATTCAGGTTCCAGAAGAATCTTACACCTTTGGCGTCCTGAAACAGGCTCAGTCCATAGGTGATTTTCAGGCTCTGAAAAATAAAGGGAGAAGAGTCATCAGAGTTCATTTGAGTGATGAATCAGATCTTTACAAATTTCTGGATGCCCTTAAATAACCGCTTCCGGGAAGCGTCTGTCATGTGGCGGGAGTTTGGGAGTTTTTACCTGAACCGGTACATTAAGCGCCTATTTGGTCAGGCAAAGACCTGTGAGCCACTAGGCGCTTTTCTCCGAAATTTGAACAGGATAAGTCAATTCAGGATTGTGCCCGTTTTAAGCGCCTCATCTGTGGATTGGGGGCGTTGCTTCACTAGCAAGCAGAAACCGCGAAAAATCCATTTGTGTCCAATCTGACAAAACGGTGATCATGAAACAAAACTACTTTCAACTCTGGAATTATGAAAATCCGTCGTTATGGGCGATCATAACTCTCTTGTTGTTATCTATACCGGTTCATTTCTTCGACAAGCAATTATTTTTGCTGCTAAACGGCATTCATTGGCCACTGACGGACATATTCTGGCTATCCTTCACCACGTTGGGCGATGGACTGCTTATCTGTATGATCCTGGGTTGTTTTCTGCTTATCAATCCGAGAATCACCGCATTGGGATTGACCATATTTCTGATATCCTCAATCACTGTAAACCTGATAAAATACGCCGTGCCTTCCGCCAGACCACTCGAATTAATGCAGGCCGTTCACATTACAGGGCCTGTCTTACGCTGGGGAAGTTTTCCTTCGGGCCATACGGCTGCAGGTTTCTCCGCATGTTTGGCCATTGTCGGCTATGCTCAAGGCAGTCCCGTCAAGGGGCTGGTATTGTTGCTGGCCTCCCTGATTGGACTTTCAAGAATCTTTGTCGGGGCTCATTTTCCATCTGACGTCTTGTGGGGATGTATATGCGCTGTCGTAGTATTTCATGTGGTGACGTTCACGATATGGCATAAAATAGAAGCGGTGACGCCACCCGTTCCTGATTTTGGGAACGCTCTTTTTAAATGTCTTTTTTTTGCGCAGTGCGGCATAAGTCTTTTCGGTCTTCTGGTTTACTCAATCCGATTCTCGGAATATCCGTCGGCGGCAATAGCTATAAGTGTCGGAGTCATTGTCTTTATGTGTTTAAAGATGCACGAGATAGCGCCCATCATAAGAAACCGGTGAAAACTCCGGGCTCCACCGTTTCGGGTTGAGATTGCGGGTATCCGTAAAACGCGTCGTGAGTCTTCAATCTCACCCAATTATATCAAACTTTCCTGGCTGTCATGATGTTGTCAAGCGTTTTCAAAAGTTGTTTCATCTCTATGGGTTTTTCCAGAATGGCGTCAACAAAACAACCTTCCTCGATATCTTCAGAAGACAGTTCTCTAATCCACGCCGACAGTATGACAAATAAAGGCTTTTTTCTCGGGCTGTCAGAAAACATTTCATTTACTTTTTGGGCTACTTCCAGACCGTCCAAACCCACCATTTCCAGGTCACTCACGACCACATCCATGTCGTTGTCCATCAAAATTTGAAGTCCTTCTATTCCGGACTCTGCCGAATAGACCTCTGCTCCCTGTGCTCGGAGCGACCTGCTACAAAAATCCAGGACATTCTCGTCATCATCAATCCACAATATTTTAACAGGCTTTCTGTTGCTTGAAACTGTCATAGGCTTTCCTCGATTTGTGGATCGCTGGAAGCGGATGATTCAGAACTGGAAAATGACATAGGCGTTTACCTTTTTCTATCTCTTGAATCTTCTGAACAAATTTTGAACCCAAACGAACAGTCGCGGATTTCTCTCATTTCTTACCAGTAAAGTGAAATAGGTTCCAAAGAACATGAAAACGAGCGCAGGCATCGGTAACACGAATTCGGCCGGGGCCAGTCCGGAGCGGACAATCCGTTCCGTCATCAGGGTCAGGGCGTAATAAACAAAAATGGCTCCAAGTCCGACGGACACATTGTTTAACCTGCTCTTGCCAAGATTCAGAACTCCTATCGGAAACGCGATGAAGGCCAAGGCTACGCAGGCCAGAGGGTGAGTAAATCGTTGAGTGATCAGTAGTCCGGCATGGTTACGAGCCCGGGCGTAGTAAGCCTTGAGATTCTTGTCCTCAGTGTCATGGATGTCGGGCATGGACGCAATCCGGTGCCGGATTTCCCGCACGGAAATCTCTTCAAAAGACGGGGGAACCGGCTCAGAAAGGGTTTTATCCAGAGGAAACCTGAAGACGTATGTTTCAAAGGCCAGCGCTCCTGTAGAGTCACCAAGATGATCCTCACGCAGTATTATTCCATCACGCAGATCAAGGATGAAAGCCTTGCCCTCCGGGTCGGGAGACACCTTGCCTTTCTTGGCCATCACAATATTGGTCTCTTTGGGATTTGAAGTTTCTCTTAAATATATTTTGCTCATGACGCCTGTGGATGAATCGATTTTCTCAACATACAAGATGAGGTTTTTTAGTTTATCAAAAAAAACTCCTTCCTCAATTCCTGCATCGACCCTTTTTGTCAACGCGTCCTGCATCAAACGCTTTCCTTGGGAGATACCCTGGGGTATGAGCCACACCGTGCATACCAGGCTGATCGAAAAACCGATGAGACCGATCACCATAGCAGGTGGAGCCAATCTCAGAACTGATATTCCGGCCGCCTTTATGGCTGAGATCTCGTTATCGGCCGCCAGCCGTCCCAAACCCAACAGGACGCCAGCGGTGATCGAGAGCGGCGCTACAGTGACCAAGGCTCCGGGAAGAGCGTGAACCAAGACCTGAAACAGGATAATCGTCAACTCAGCGCCAGATTCCATGCCCCTCTGCAGTAAAGGAAGGAAACCCGCAATGAGTCCTGCCCCCAGGAATACGGCAAAGGAAAATACAGCAGAGACAGCTATTTCCATGAATATATACCGGTCTAGTATGCGTGCTCCGATCAATTAAATTTGCCCATCCCCTTTTTGAAAACGATTCTGATGACTGGGTGTCAGAAATTTCTCAGCAATGACCGAATAGAAATCCACAGTCTTCAAACGTTTCAAGTTTAGCATTATTCTCTAAAATTCTGGAGGGTCTGTTTGAAAATTTTGCCGGATCATTGGACCGCCGGCGGCGCCTGTGTAGGGAAGGTAATCCTTGAGGGGGTTGCATAAGCGCATGAACGAGAGCCAGAAAAAGTGGTCCAACAGAAATTCGCATTATGTGACGAAAATGGCATCCCAATCGATTTGTCAAAAACATCCTTGGGGTTTGCCTAACTGGATCAGCAAGACCATAATTCTAAAATCTTTTGAAGTTTTGTTGCTGATCCAGTTGTTGAATTTTCCGTGGATTGGAAGAATTACTTTTTATCCTTGTGGGCCCTTCGTTTTTCTTCCTCCCTGATCTCTCTTCTAAGTAATTTTCCAACCTTTGATTTAGGCAGCATGTCCCTGAATTCTATGTATGACGGAACCTTATATGACGCAAGTTGAGATGAGCACCAGTTAATAAGCTCAGCGGCTCCTACACCCTTGGCGTCATCTTTGAGGACTACGATAGCCTTGATTCTCTCGCCAACTTTCGGGTCAGGAACACCTATCACACAAGCGCCGACCACGACAGGATGGTCCTGGAGCACAGCCTCGACTTCTGACGCTGACACGCGGTAGCCTTTGTGCTTAAGTATGTCCGCTGATCTCTCGACATAAAAAATTTCACCGTGTTCAGTTCCCCTTACAAAATCACTGGTTCTGTAATAGGTTTCGGCGCCAACTTTTACGAAAGAACCTGCTGTCTCATCAGGCTTGTTGAGGTATTCTTTCATTGAATATTCGGATGTGACAAGCAATTCTCCGACCTCACCAACAGGAACCTCTTTCAGGGTCTCCGAATCAACGATTTTGACTTTCCTGGAAGGCAGTGGTTTGCCTATTGACATGGGGGACGGGTCTCCTGCCCCGAGTGTGGAGTAAGAGACGTGTCCAGCCTCCGTCGAGCCGTAAACCTGGTAAATGGGTATGTTTGCGCGCTCTTTCCACCTCTGGAGGACTTCGCGAGGCAGCACGTCACCACCACAAAAACAGTATCTGAGAGAACTGATGTCATAGGTTTCCTGACGATCATTCTCAAGTATCATACGATATAGGGCCGGAACCCCGAGCATCCATCTCACTTTACGTCGCTCGATCTCCATCAGTATGGCGTCAACTTGCGGCACTGGCATCAGCACCGTGGTCGCTCCGACATTCAATCCAATGGCCATGAACAATCCCAGGGCCATTATGTGGAAAAGAGGGTTTATTGCAATGTAGACGTCTTTTCCGGCCTGGAGATGCCCGATGGTCAGCCAGTCAGTGATGTTGTTGACGTAAGACGTGTGACCCCAATGATTGCCGGGAACACCCTTGGGAAAACCGGTGGTGCCACCCGTGTAAAGAATGTATGAAAGATCCTTGACAGGATCTATATCAACCTCAGGTGGATTCGGGGGACTTCGTAGCAATTTCTTGAAAGCAATGGTCTCTTCCCCACCTTTCACCGTGCCGTGTGGAGTCTTGTCAAACAGATAGGCTATCAGCCTTTTGGTAGGGGAAACCATATCTATGAGGTTGGTGAAAATGATTTTTTCAAGTGTAGTTTTTTCAATAACCTCTCGAACATACCCGTAGTTTGTGTCATGACAGACGATGGCTCGAGCCCCTGAATCTTTGACCATATATTCAAGCTCATGTGATGTATAGATAGGTGAGACCAGCACCACCACGAGCCCCAGTTTCTGGGCAGCCAGAAAAGCGATGACGTATTGTACGCAGTTCGACAGATAAAGGATTATTCTGTCACCTTTTTTGAAACCAAGCCCTGCCAATCCGGTGGCAAACCTGTCCACCATATTCTGCAATTTTTTGTAGGAGAATTTTTCACCAAGAAATATGATCGCTGTATTGTGCGGGTATTCCTTGCATGAAGCTTCAAACCGTGTAAATGTAAGTTCCTTCTGCATTGTCCGCCTCCAGTTTATGATCCAAAATAGGCGGACTTAACATCCGGATTGTTCATTAAATCAGTGTTAGTGCCTTCCACAACTGCGGCTCCATTTTCCAGGATGTATCCATAATCTATTATCGGCATGATTGGCCGGGCATATTGTTCTGAAACTATGATCGAGGCCCCTCGTTCATCCCTGATTTTATTTATCGATTTTGCCAATAGGTACTGGATGACAGGGCTAAGTCCCAGAAGGGGCTCGTCAAGCAGGAGCAGTTTGGGCTGAGCCATTAAAGATCTGCCAATTGCCAGCATTTGCTGCTCTCCTCCGCTCAAAAAGCCGCCAAGTCTGTTGATCAACCTTTTAAGAGCGGGAAAAATGTTGAACACGTAGTCGAGGGTATCCTTTGCCTGGCTAGTGGTGGCAAGATAACCCCCAATCCGGAGATTTTCCAGGACGGTGCTTTCCGGAAATATGCGTCTTCTCTCCGGACATAAAACAACCCCGTTTTTTGCCCTCAGAGCTGGAGCCATTCCCATAATGTTAGAGCCATTGTATAAAACGTCTCCACGAACGGTGATGCGCTCGCCTCCGGCCATCTCCTCTTTTTTCTGAATGTCCAGCATGATTCCGGACAAAGTATACATCAATGTGGATTTACCGGCGCTGTTGGCTCCAAACACTCCAATGATCTGGTTGGTCCCGCATGACAAACTGACATTGTTTAAGGCCAGCATGTTTTCGTAAAAAACCATTAAACCCTTGGCTTCAAACATAATCGAGCACCTCCTCCTCAGACCCGAAGTAGGCCTCTTTGACCTCTCTGAGTTCCATTACATCTCCGGAGACTCCTTCCGCTATTTTGCAGCCAAAGTTAAGCACTACGACATGATTGGCCAGTCTGAACAATTCGCGCAGACGGTGTTCCACCATCATCAGTGATATCCCCTCCATCTGGAGTTTTTCTATCAGAGGCAGCATGCTGGCCATTTCACTCATGCTCAGACCAGAAAAGACTTCATCGCAGATGATAAGTTCGGGGCGAAGCGCTAGGCATCTGGCCAACTCCAGTCTTTTCAAATAACCTGTTGGAAGCGATGAAGCCATCTTGTAAGGGACGTAAGAGTCCCTTTCAAATCCAATTTCCTCAAGTATATCGAGGGCCACTGTGTCGCGGCTACCCATTTTCCCACCACCCCGCCACCCGCCGGTGCGTTTGGCCCGCGGCGAAAAAAGAGGAACGATCAGATTTTTGTACGCTGGTAGAGAGTAATACGGTCGCATCACCTGAAAGGTTCTGGTCAGACCTACGTCGGCAATTCTATGAGGATCCCAGCCCGTGATGTCCTGACCCTTGAAAGTGACCTTACCGTGATCCGGTTTTACAAATCCCGAAATAGAATTGACCAAGGTGGTTTTTCCCGAACCATTAGGCCCGATGATCCCTACTATATCCCCGCGATTTACCTGAAGGCTTACCATAGAGAGCGCTGCGACGCCTCCAAATGTCTTGCTGATGTTCTCCACGACCAAAATAGGTTCATCACTCATCGTAAATATTTCCTGCAAAAACTCATGAATTCCCCGTCAATGGGGAGTGGGCGCTACAAAAGAT
>CAZGVM010000075.1:0-14178 GCA_964528855.1 uncultured Desulfomonile sp.
CCGTACCCGAAGGCTCTGCAAGACTCCGACTGACACTGATGAGTTCACATACCTGTGAAGATGTGCAAAAAGCTGCAAGTGTCCTGAAAGATGAACTGACTACCTGATTAAGGAATTCACCGTGGCTGGTTATGGCAATTCAGGATGTCTGACCAGTAGATAAAGGAGCCACATGGAAAATTACAAACCTTCTTTCGTGAACATAACCGGAATTGATAAGTACAAAACCTTTTACAGTTTTTTTGACTGCGCCCGCAAACTGTTGACCCACAGGTATAACCGGGAAATTCGCTATAAAAATGGTCTGACCACGGTGGACTCACTTTTCAATTTCATCAAGCTGTCATTTCTCGAATATTCAGTGCTGAAATATAGAAACATGGTCCGTTTCGGTGATAAGGTCATTATTGACAGCACCTTCCCACCTTTCCCCTCGCCCGCTTTTAACAAGCGTTTATCAAACTATCTTAACTACTTGGACATGAAAGATATTCCCACCGGAATTGTATCGATTTCCACGACAAATTTGTGCCCTTACTCCTGTTCGTTCTGTTCCACCAATTCAAAAAGAATATCAAAAGCGGATCTTGATGAAGAACTGGTTATCAACACTATCAAGGAAATCGAGAAGATCGGCACTCCGATGATAATTCTTCATGGTGGTGAGCCAATGTACCGGTACGACCGCTTCCTCAGAATAGTAAAAAGCGTCAACAGGGAAACCTGTCTGTGGATGTTCGCGACCGGGTACGGTGTGACCCCTGAACGGGCCCAAGAGCTTCAGGAAAACGGGCTGTTTGGGGTATGGGTGAGCCTGGACCACTTTGATCCGAACATTCACAACAGCATGAGAGGCAATCCAGGCGCTTTCGAAAAAGCTCTACGGGCCGTGGAGGCTTTCAAGGCCGCCGGTGTCTACACGTGCCTCTCCCTGGTTCCACCGGATGATTTCATTGATCCGGAAAATTTCAAAAAGTATTACGACATGGCCAAAGATATGGGTGTAGCCGAAATTAGAGTCATGGAGAAAAAACCTTCCGGCCGTGAAGCCTGTCGAGGAGTTAGCCCGCATAGCCCAGTACTGGAGCATCTGCAGCAGGAACTTTTTGCCAACCCGGACTATTCCGACTATCCACCGTTAAGCGGTTTATCCACATGGTTGGAAAAAGATGAAGCCTTGGGATGTCAATGCAGATTCGAATACCTGTACATTACTGCTTCCGGCGATGTTCAACCCTGCGAAGTCAGCGAAGTATCGTTTGGAAATATCAAGCATGAACCATTTCCTGAAATATACAAGAGAATATCCAATGCCTTCGAACACTGCTCAACAGGATGCATTCCGATGGTAATGTATCCTGAGATAAGAGAGTATCAGTCATCAAAAAATAAACTGGACTATGACCAGAGGAACAGGCTTTCTGAATCCATTGTTGATGGTTTTCACAAGAAGGGCTCTATCCCCGGAGCTTACAAACCTCTATGGAATCATTATCAGCAAAGATTGCGGACATACAGAAAACGAAACAAATTACCCAAACACTGCGTAACTCTCGATAACAACCAAACTTTTTAGAAATTGCAGTTCAAGTCGCTGCAAGCAAGGAGATTACTAACTATGACAGATCTGGCAAAATTTGCAGCCGAAAATCTCGAAAAAGTTCGAAAGAAAAAACCTCTGGTCCACAGTATCACCAATTTCGTCGCAATGACACCGACTGCCAATGCTCTTCTGGCTCTCGGCGCCTCACCATTCATGAGTCATATTCTGGAAGAGATGGAGGACGTATCGGCTATTTCCAACGCTTTGGTTATCAACATAGGAACATTGTCCAAACCCTGGATTCAGTCCATGAACGCTGCCGCTCGATTATCCAGAATACTCTCGAAGCCTTATGTTCTCGATCCCGTCGGTTCAGGCGCCACACGTTTCAGGACTCAAACCGCACAAGAACTCATTCGCTATGCCCCACCCACAGTGATTCGAGGAAATGCGTCTGAAGTCATGTCGCTGAGTTCAAAAGGAGGCCAAACCAGGGGCGTGGATGCCATACATTCGGTGGAAGACGCTGTAGGCCCTGCAACTGAAGTCTCACGAGCCCTTGGGTCTGTAATTGCGGTCACGGGCCAGAAAGACATTGTAACGGATGGTTACAGGTCATTCGCAGTGTCAGGAGGTTCTCCCATGATGACTTCGGTGACTGCCACCGGTTGCACGGCATCTGTGATTGTCGGGGCGTTCCTGGCAGTAGAGAAAGACGCCGTCTTGTCAGCGGCCTCAGCGTTGGCGGTATTTAAACTTGTCGCTGAACGAGCGGCTGATGGCACCAATGGGCCTGGATCTTACTGGATAAATGTGCTTGATCAGTTACATTCCATCACCGCATACGAAGTGGAACGAAACGCCAGAATTGAACTTATATGACAAACATAGAGGATTGGAGCCTATACCTTGTTACAGACAGGGACCTGTCCATGGGACGGAGCCTCATCGAAATTTGCCAGGCGGCCATCAAAGGCGGTGTTTCTGTCATTCAACTGAGAGAGAAGAACCTTGATTCAAGAACTTTTTTAAAAGAAGGGTTGGCTTTGAAAGACCTTTTGGCCAGGAACCATATCCCATTCATAATAAATGACCGCATCGACATTGCATTGGCGCTCGATGCTGATGGAGTCCATCTGGGCCAATCCGACATGCCTCTTCAGGTCGCGCGAAAAATTCTGGGGCACGAAAAAATTATCGGATGGTCGATTGACTATCCGGAACAGATACTTTCAGATGAAGCTCCACTAGCTGACTACCTGGCCATAGGCCCCATTTTCTACACTGCGACCAAGACCGACGCTACCCAGCCATGGGGACTTGACGGAATGAAGAAAGCCAGATCAATGACCGACAAACCCCTGGTTGCTATCGGTGGAATCAATGAAAGCAACCTAACGGAAGTTATAGGGGCCGGAGCTGACTCCGCGGCCGTAGTTTCCGCAATTGCAGGAGCTGAGGATGTGGAGTCGGCCACAATGAAACTCCTCAACAATGTTATTGATTCCAAACGACTCATCTACAAAAAGAATCGATCATGAAACTTTCAGAAATCGGGGAGTTCGGTTTCATTCGACGCATGTCTCACCTGTGCCTCAACAGGCCCGAGGGAGTCTACAAGGGTATCGGTGACGATTGCGCTGTAATCGATATCAATGACGATGATTTTTTGCTAATCACCACCGATTTATTAATCGAACGCTCTCATTTCAAGCTTGATTGGACTTCCCCGGAGGATTTGGGGGCCAAATCCCTGGCTGTGAACCTTTCCGACATAGCCGCCTGCGGAGGCGTTCCCAGAGACGCCTTCATAAGCCTGGCCATACCTAACAGGATGGATGTCGAATGGCTCGACAGATTCTATCAAGGACTCACTGAGCAGGCCAAACGCCATGGAGTAAACGTTCTCGGTGGCGACACAACTTTGTCCAAGTCCGATTTGGTTATCAATGTGGCGCTCACCGGCCTGGCGCCAAAGGGCCAGACTCTCCTTCGCAACGGGGCTTCCCCCGGTGATTTGGTATGTTTGACAGGCGCTTTGGGGGAATCAGCCGCAGGGTTAAAATTGCTCGAGGCAGGCGCCTCTATCGAAACACCCGAACAGGCAGGTCTGGTTCGCTCGCATCTTACCCCGCTCCCATTGCTTCGAGAGGGTCGAATTCTGGCGCAATCCGGGTATTGCACAGCCCTGATCGATGTTTCAGACGGGATGAGTTCCGACTTGAATCACATTTGCGAACAATCAGCAGTCGGGGCAATCATCTTACAAGAACAAATTCCAGTTTCAAAAAAACTGGAAACCGTTTTTTCAGATTCTGGAAAAGATGTCATGGACTTTATCCTTAACGGTGGTGAAGATTACGCTTTACTGGCCGCTATAAAACCACACGGCTTGCCGGAACTGGAGTCCCGTTTTAAACAGATTGGGGCGCTGATCCACCACATTGGGGAATTCAACCCGGATTCAGGACGCGTTTTATTGAAATCCGGGGATAACCTTGTGGATATTAAACCTCAGGGATGGGATCACTTCAAATAAAAACGGTCTTTGCAGTTTCAATGCGAGATAGAGCTTAACCTACGCGCCGGATTTTTTAGAATTTCAGAATCTCTTAAAAGTTTTTTCTAAAGCACACATGAACATCGAAAATTATTCTGGTTATTAGACATGTTGTTCAGTAGGATATTGTACAAAGTTTTTTCGTGCCTATGTTTTTTTAAGAATCGTTTACCAAGGCGTTTTAACTCCTGGACGATAGTATTCTTTGTCTAATCAGGTCTTTAGCCAGTTGTCAAAAAGCTCTTGACTTAATATTAATATCTATATATAAAAATATTTAGGACTACAAACCTCGGTGGAGGAAATATGAAAAGATTCGGTATGAGCCGGAGAAAGTTTCTTGCCGGAGCCGCGGTAGGTGGAGCGTCTTTAGTCGCGTCACCATATATGAGCTTCGACGCTTGGGCGGCAGCAGACGTCACGTCTGATGACGTTAAGGTGACCCCCACCCTATGTGACGCTTGCGGCAACTGGTGCGCGATCAATGTTTACACCAAAGGCGGACGAATTTGGAAAGCGGTGGGCAATCCTGTGGCGGGCCTGAACAAGGGACGCATGTGCGTTAAAGGTCATGCCATGTTGCATGAAGTCTACAACAAGGACCGAATCAAGTCACCGCTGAAGAGAGTGGGCGCAAACAGGTTTGAACCAATTTCCTGGGAGCAGGCGTACAAGGAAGTAGGCTCAAAACTCAAGGACATAATCGCTAAAAATGGGGCCCAGTCGCTTTTCCTTGTCCAATACCCCGAGGGAAATGATGCTCTAACTATCCGCTTCATGAATTCCCTGGGATCTCAGAACGTATTCTCACATGCCAGCACATGTTTCCTGCCCCGCAACATCGGATGGTGGCTCAGCACTGGTTACGCCAAACCGGAGCAAGACCTTGAGAACGCAAAACATGTTGTCTTCATCGGTCGCAACCCTGCGGCGGGCTTGCAGCTTAGAATGCTTGCCGACATGGCCAAGGCCAAAGACAAAGGCGCCAGATATGTGGTAGTGGACCCCAGATTCAGCGAAATGGCGGCGATGGGACATCAGTGGATTCAGATCCGGCCTGGAACAGATCTGGCCTTGTTACTGTCAGTGGCTCACGTGATGATCAAGGAAAATTTGTATCAGAAGGATTTCATAGAAAAATACTCCGTGGGCTTCGAAGAGTGGGCGTCTAAAATTGACCCTTACACCCCTAAATGGGCTTCAGAAATTACCACGATCCCGGAAAAAGTAATTGTGAAGCTTGCCCACGATATGGCGCAGGCGGCGCCAAGTTCCCTCATCCATCGCGGGTACCACGGCGCAATGGGCACCCAGTACAAAAACAGTCTCCAGTTAGTAAGGGCAGTCGGCTGTATTAATGGCTTACTTGGCAATTACAACCAGAAGGGCGGAATGTTTAACGCCCCCAAAGTCAAATTGGGGAAACTTGGTCCGGACAAATTTCCTGACGTCCCTGAAAACGACGCCCCGATGCTTGACGGCAGCGGAGATCCCGAGCGTTACCCATTGACTCCCGTTGGTCTGGGTATCAGTCAGGCCATACCTGAACTTGCAATAGCCGGCAAACTCAAGGCAGGATTTGTTTATCACAATAATCCCTTAAGAACCTGCCCTAACCCAGCCAGGATGATCGAGGGGTATCGCAAACTCGACTTACTGGTGAGTTTTGATTACGTGTTGTCAGAAACAGCATCCCTGGCGCATTACATATTGCCTGAATCGTATTACCTGGAACGCGATGATGTCGTTCACACCAACCATTGTTATACATCCAAACAGGTAGCAATCAGACAGGCCGTCATGAAACCTCTTTATGACACCAAACCCATGGTGGACATCCTGATTGGTTTGGCGCCTCACTGCGGAGTTGGGGAATATTTCAATTTTACACTGGAAGAGTACAACCGAGCCTCGTTAGCCCCCCTCAACGTATCTCTGGAGAAATTGAAAAAAGAGGGTGTAGTCGATCTTGGCGGCGAATGGAAACCAGGTGAGCCCAAATTTGTGACCCCCAGCGGTAAGCTCGAAATAGCCTCATCGACACTTCAGGATCTTAATCTACCGGCTGTCCCTTTATGGGAAGAACCCTTGGTAAATCCCAATCCGTCTGACCCTTATGAATTCAGACTGATTCATGGTAAACAGGCCCACCTGACTCACGCTCGTTCAATTAACCAGAAGTTTCTAAAAGAAGTGACAACCTTGAATGACGCCGCACGCGCCTGGATTCACCCACAAAGAGCCAAAGCTCTGGGGATCAAGGATGGAGATTGTATGACGATAACTTCATCTGTTGGCAAAGGCAGAGCGCGGGCACGTGTGACAGAAGCGATTCACAGGGATTGTGTTTTCTTACCGAGTGGTTACGGGGTTTTTGCAAAAAATTTACAGAAAGCTTATGGGTTTGGAACCTCTTACAATGATTATCTACCGACTTATTTTGATCCGGTTCTCGGCCATGTGATGGCTAATGAAATCATTGTTCGAGTAGAAAAAACCCAGTCGTGACCTCGATGATGCCACCAGGTTAAGGCTTGGGGCAACTTCAGGTTGCCTATTTGTGGACGATCTTGATGGGAGTATGAAATGCCACGATACGGTATTGCCATAGACACTACAAAATGTGTTGGCTGTCATTCCTGCAGGTTGGCCTGCCAGAATCAGAATGGCCTCGAATATACTGAAACATTTAACTGGATCAAGGAGAAGGAACGCGGAAAATATCCTTCCTATGACCGTGAATACGTTCCCCTTCAGTGCAACCATTGCGAAAACGCTCCATGTCAGCGCGTTTGCCCTACAGGAGCAACTTACACCTCTCCGGAAGGGGTAGTCCTGGTAAACAAGAAAACATGTGTGGGATGTAAGTATTGTATGGAAGCCTGTCCCTACAAAATGAGAATCGTTCTCCACCATGCCGGGATAGTGGTTAAGTGTCGTTTCTGCATAGAGTTGGTCAGAGAAGGTGGAACCCCTGCCTGTGTATCCACTTGTCCTACTCAGGTTAGAATTTTTGGAGACCTGGACGATCCTAACAGTGAGATATCTCGATTCATAGCGGAAAGTCGAGCTGAACCACTGAGAACTGATCTGGGAACGCTTCCTAAAATTTACTATAAAAGGAGCTGATCATGCCGGAAAGCGCGTGGGGATGGTTGATTGTAGTTTACTTGTTCCTGGCCGGATCGGGATCTGGCGCTTTTTTGGCGGCAGTTTACTGTGATCTGTTAGCGCCGGACTGGTCAAAATCTCTGGCTAGAGCAGGATCCCTGATTGCAGGGCCTCTGGTCACAATAGGAACCGTGTGCCTGGTTCTCGACCTTGAGGCGGGTTTGTGGGAGCCATGGAGGCAAGTTTACCTGGTAGGGAACCTGAGGAGCATGATCGCCTGGGGCGTAATAATTCTCGCTGTTTTTATTCCGGTGTCGTTTTTGTACGCCGCTGCGTTAAACGAATTAACTTTTGTTGGGAAAATAGCCAAGAAATATATTCGAATCCTCGAATATGTGGGCAGCTTTCTGGCAGTGTCTACCGCCACATACACCGGCGTGCTGATCGCCGTAGTCAACGGAGTTCCATTCTGGAACACTCCCATGATGCCTGTGCTGTTTCTGGCTTCGGCTATCTCCACAGGACTTGCCGCAGCCATGATAGTCGCAGCCATTATCGACATTCGGACCATCAAGACCTTGTCCAATTTCGCGTTGGGTCACGTCATATTCCTGGCGGTTGAAGGATTAGTGCTCATGCTTTTCGTTTTCATGTCACTAACCCGTTCCACGGAAGCGGCCATCTCTGCAAACATGCTACTGACTGGAGCGCTTAGTCCGTACTTCTGGGTGCTTGTAGTAGTTCTGGGAATACTGATTCCGTTTGCGCTAAGTATTGTAGAATATTACGAGTACGGCGAAATGCCAAAGAGTCTTGTCATTGGTTCAGACTTACTTGTCCTCATGGGGGGCATGAGTCTGAGGGCCCTGATAATATTTTCAGGCACACCGCCACAGATAATTTAGGTCGCTTGACATGGGTCTCCAGCATATCCGGAAGAAGCGAAATTGAATGAAAACTTCATCAGACATAGTCTTCAGTGAGTCTTCGATAGCGCAAAACAAGGCATTGAGGTCCTCGGTCGAGGAACGGGCAGAAATGGCTTGCCTTTTGGCTGAAATGTTTGGAGACCCTTCGGAAGTTCACTCAGGACATTTTGAAAGGCTATTGAATTTTGCTTCAGGACGTCTAGACTTAACCGGGAACTGTTTTTGCGTGCCCCCGGGAGAATTCCAGACCCGTTGGCTTCAGGACATAGAATTACTGTTGGACACTGAAAATCCACTGAGCCTTGATGAATCGGTCTATAAAGCCTGGACCAAACAAAAGAGCCACCCTTTGAGCGGAGCTACCGGACGATGCTTTGGCGACCCAGCGGCTCACATGTTAGCGGTCCTTGAATCCTTTGGACTCTCTCTGGAGACTGAGCTTGGCCACGCCCCGGATAGTTTGCCTACTCTGCTCGAGTTTCTGGGATTTCTCCTTGAGAATAGACCCCCTGACGAAGTGGTCAGTTTCTGCCATGATCACCTGGATTGGACTGGCGAACTCGAACAGTGCGCCTCCCGGCTCAACGCAGGGAAAGCGCTCTTGGAAGTCATATCTTTAGCAACTGTTTTTATTCATGAAACGGTCGATGAAATGGAGAAATTTGATGGATGAGAAAATGAACAATCAAACAGGGGCTTCTCTGGAAAAAGTCTCTGCTGAGACGAAGACTACCATTGATACCGACAGCGCCAACCACGTTGTAGAAAAACGAAGCCGCTTGATATCGGCTTCCATAATTGCGGTAATCATTATTTCAGTCATCTCGGTTTCGGTTTTTGGTATCTTTCAGCTTACATCGAAGTTGCTAGTGGTTTGTCCTTTTGAAGTTCCCATAAATGATCCTGCTCCTGTCCTCTGGCAAGACATCATGTCTGAACAGACAAAAAGCGCTAAACTTGGCGTTCCGGAAAAGATGGCCGATGTCTATCTTAAAGGAGTGTCTCTAGCCGAAAACAAAAGCAAGTAGTAGGCCGAAATTCAATTTCTGCCGGAATCTGCAACTGGAGAGAGCTGATGAAAGTTGATCTGGACTACGCAAAAGGTTACTGGAACCCTTATGTCGCAGGAATCGCGCTAGGTTTGGTCCTTACCTTAACATTTTATGTGATGGGAACAGGTTTGGGGGCATCGGGGGCAGTGGCGCGGACGGCAGCCATAGTAGCGCATGGCGTGGCCCCACAGGCCATTGAGAACCAGGGTTATTTTAAGGAATTCTACAGGGAAGGAGCCGACCACCCGCTCTGGGACTGGACAGTGTTAGAGGTTCTCGGTGTTTTCATTGGAGGCCTGATTTCGGTATTCACATCAAAGCGCTTCTCAATTGGAATAGGCAAGGGACCGACGTCCGGCGTTACGTTGAGACTATCCATGGCCTTCCTCGGAGGCGCCATAGCCGGTGTGGGGACCCGATTCGCCATGGGATGCACTAGCGGTCAGGCCTTGAGCGGAGGGGCGACTATGGTGGTTGGTAGCTGGGTCTTCATGATGGCGGTATTTGCTACAGCTTTTGGAGCCGCTTATTATGTACGAAAGGAATGGTCATAATGGGTCCTCTACTCTATACAGGAGTCATATCTTACGAAACAAGCCTGTTGCTAGCCCTTCCAATCGGCATCCTCTTCGGTTTCGTGCTCGAAAAGGCAGGCTTCGGGGACTCCCGCAACCTGACCAACATCTTTTACTTTCGTGACATGAGAGTGCTTAGAGTCATGTTCTCAGCTCTTGTGACGGCCATGATGGGACTCATTCTGCTCAGTTATATCGGGTTCTTCGATTACAATGTTCTTGTTGAAGAGAGCTTGATGAAGACGTACTTTTGGCCTCAGCTTGTTGGTGGAATAATTTTTGGCCTCGGATTTGTCATTGGCGGTTACTGCCCTGGAACAGCTATTGTCGGCGCAGCCTCCGGCAAGATTGACAGCCTGGTTTTTCTCGGTGGAATGGTTTTCGGAATCTGGATTTTTGCTTTTGGATGGCCATTATGGGGTTGGTTTTACAAGAGTTCCGATTGGGGCAGGCTTACACTTTGGCAACTCTTTGGAACTTCCAGGGATGTAATGGCCGGCGCTATTCTTGTGATGGCCCTGTTCGCTTTCGTGCTGGCATGGCTGGGTGAAAAATGGGGTCCATACAATAAATAAGATGTATTAGTCACTCTCAACATGCTAAAAATAGCATAATTAAAAACAAGGAGGTATTTGATGAAGAAATTGGTTCGAGTGCTTGTGGTCATGATTTCGCTTCTTGCTTTTGCTATGGCTACTACCGCTTTTGCGGCAGATGAATTCTATGTAGTCAAAGAAGCGGCCGGTAAGACGGCGGTGGTTGACAAGAAACCCGCCGATGAAAAATCCGTCGTGAAAGGCCCCTTCAAGACTAAGGCGGAAGCTGAAGCTGCTATGAAGGCAGCGGCAAAACCCAAGCCACCGACAGTAGGTTGCTGACAATTGCCCAGACTTTGAGGCGGCGCCCAGGAATTTACCAGGCGCCGCAATCACTGATTTAAAATCCCGGCTTCATTTTTTCCAAATTGCTGTCTGCTTTGAAATTTGTGTTTTAGAGTCTACAAAATGGGCAAGAGATCATTCCTTAAAATTATTCTATCCATGTTGACAGTGCTTCTGACCGGACTGGTTTCGTGGGCTATAGCAAAGTTTGCGTCATTTTCCGGGGAGAAAGCCCAATCCAGGGAAATCCCGTCAACAGTAATCGATCAGTTACAGCCTGGAGTTCCCTTCCACTATCCTGATGCAGGCGTATGGCTGGTGAAGGACGAAAGCAAACCGGACATCATGGTTTTCGATGACAAGTGCCCTCATCTGGGTTGCAAGTACAACTGGATACCCAAAAAAAAGATGTTCGAATGTCCCTGCCACAACAGCATATTTGATATTAATGGTCAGGTCAAAAAAGGCCCCGCAAATCGTGCCATCACGAGATTACGTCTGACCACGGATGAAAAGAACATTTACAAGATTGTTCCGGCGGCCAAGTGAGACAATGGCCAAGGGATCGACTTCGTCTTTTATTCTTCACCTGCATCCTGGATTCATCCCCGAAAAATCGGCCAGGTTGACTTTCACCTTTTGCTTCGGAGGAATGGCCTTTTTTTTCTTTCTGATCGAGGTGTTGACCGGCTTACTGTTGATGCTTCACTACCAGCCATCAGCTTCAAACGCTTATGCTTCAGTCCAGAAAATTACCCACATAGCGCCTTATGGCTCCGTAATCAGGAATATTCACTATTGGGCGGGACAGGCAATGGTGGTCGTAGTTTGCCTGCACATGACCAGAGTTTTCTGGACCGGCTCCTATGAAGAACCAAGACGTTTGAACTGGGTCGTCGGGGTGGCATGCCTCATACTGACTGTTCTTGTAGATTTTACCGGTTATCTTCTGGTTTGGGATGACAGGGCCCTGGTGGCCTGGACAATCGCCAGGAACATTCTTGAAATGATACCCGTCATCGGCTCTCCGGCAGCATCCGTCATTTTTGGAAGAGAATCAGACTTCAATACGGCCATCATACGTCTTTACTCATGGCACATAGTCATTTTCCCCCTGATTCTAACTTTTATGATGAGCCTGCATTTCTGGAAGATAAGAAAAGACGGGGGAATATCCATACCTCTGTGAATTTGAAAAGGATTATCCTGTCGCTTCGATGTTGTCCATCAGGGTCCTGACTTGAGGATCTGAAAGAGCATACCTTGAGCCGGTTCCCTCGCGAGTCATGCTCACCACTCCTCTCATTCGAAGAATGTTCAGGTGATGAGACACACTGGACTGTGACACACCCAATCTGTCCACCAGATCATTCACCCTGAAATCTCCCGCTGTAAGAAGGGCTAGAATCCTTAAGCGCAACGGATGCCCGATCGCCTTGATCGTGGCCGCGACATCCTCTGCTTTTTTGAGATCACTGGCTAAAGTGGACAAGCTATCCTCTTGAATAATTCTATATATGAATATTCGTATCATTTGGATTCTCGTTTGTCAACTTTTTAAAACTTCTCATAATTTCAATCTTTTTTATCAATCAGCACTGACTGAACGGCCAGACTTTTGGATCATGGACTCTGTTTCGAAAAATGTAGTGCGAACTTGCTAATCACATCAACGCTTAACAGATTATTATCAATGAGGAGAAACACTATGAACTCGAAGACACTTCAGAAGATTCGAAGAATCCTTAAAATAGCGGCGTTGGGAGCTATTTCCCCTGTTTTTGGGATTTGGGGGTCGAGCAACCGGTTTCCTACAAGAACCATAGAGCGGGACACTTTTTCATTTGATCCTTCTACAGGTCTTGTGACCGACAGGGTAAAACGGTCCCAAGAGCCGTACAGGCTGGTCATAGATGGAATGGTTGAAGAACCGGTGTCATTGACGTATCAGGATCTTAAAGCCTTGCCGCAGACCTCTCAAACCAATGATTTTCACTGTGTAGAGGGCTGGACCATATCGGAAGTTGTGTGGGGCGGAATAAAGTTATCAGAGATCTTCAAGTTGGTAAAACCCAAAGACGTCGCTCAGTATGCCATATTCCATTCTCTCGGAGAAACCGGCTCAGCGCCTCAAGGACAATCCTGGTACATAGAGAGTGTTAAAATATCGGATTTGCTCGATCCCAGGCAGGAGTTTCTCCTGGCCCTGGATCTGGATGGTAAACCGCTTTCTCACGATCGAGGCGCCCCGGCCAGGCTTGTGACTCCATTTTTGCTGGCCTATAAAAGCATCAAATTCGTTACAAGAATCGAACTTTCCTCCAAATTGCAGGAGGGTTGGTGGACCCTTGCAAATCCGATTTACGACTGGCAAGCCAAGGTGTCGCCGGGTCGTTTAAAAAGGCGATAATATGAAAAATACTGAATCAGGACATCCCCATTCGGAGAGCGAATCCTCCGCAAACAGACTGATAAACGAAAAGAGTCCGTATTTACTGCAACACGCGTACAACCCGGTCGATTGGTTTCCATGGGGAGATGAAGCCTTTTCACGAGCGAAGAGGGAAGACAAACCAGTTTTTTTGTCAATAGGCTATTCCACCTGTCACTGGTGTCACGTCATGGAGCGGGAATCGTTCGAGGATGAAGATGTGGCGCGTCTTATGAACGAAACGTTTGTATCAATAAAGGTGGACCGGGAAGAGAGGCCCGATATTGATCATATTTACATGACGGTATGTCAGATGATGACCGGCGGTGGCGGCTGGCCTTTGAACATCGTAATGACGCCTGACAAAAAGCCTTTTTTCGCTGGGACGTACTTTCCGAAGGAATCACTTTATGGTCGAATCGGTATGATGGATCTGGCGCCCCGAATAAAACAGCTATGGTCTACCGGCAGAAGCGAAGTTCTGGACGCCTCGCAAAGAGTTGTTTCTGCGCTGAAACAAATGCCCGATGACGCTCCGGGAGCTTCGCTATCCGGAAATGACATCAAACTGGCTTCATCGCAACTGGCTCAACGTTTCGACCCTCACAAAGGAGGTTTCAGTCAGGCTCCCAAGTTCCCTACTCCCCATAACATGCTTTTCCTACTCCGACACGCCAGGAGGAATTCTGACAGGACAGCCCTGTCAATGGTCGAAAAAACACTCGACAACATGCGCCTAGGTGGAATCTACGATCATGTCGGATTTGGTTTTCACCGCTATTCAACCGACAGCGAATGGCTTGTCCCCCATTTTGAGAAGATGCTTTACGACCAGGCCATGATTGCCATGACATTTACGGAAGCCTGGCAGGCGACCGGTAAACCTGAATACAGGAAGACCGTCGAAGAGATTTTCGAATATGTGACCCGGGACATGACATCCCCTCAAGGTGGATTTTACTCGGCGGAAGACGCAGACAGCGAGGGGGTCGAAGGGAAATTTTATGTCTGGTCCCTTGATGAACTCCTGAAGGTCCTCAACGCGGGCGAGGCAAAAATAGCCTGCAAAATATTCGCTATAAAACCTGAAGGCAAT
>CAZGVM010000075.1:14188-14459 GCA_964528855.1 uncultured Desulfomonile sp.
TCGACCGGTCATTTGACAGGCGACAACATACTTCATCTGGACAAATCTCTAAATCAGAGCGCCTCCGAATTGGGGATGAGCCTGGAACAACTCGAAGAGAGCCTGCAGGAAATCAGAAAGAAGCTGTTTGTTGAGAGAGAGAAGCGAATCCATCCATACAAGGACGATAAAATCCTCACCGACTGGAATGGACTCATGATAGCCGCTCTCGCCAGGGCCTCTTCCGCATTCGGCGAGCCGGTTTATGCCCAGGCAGCCAAACGCGCTGCTG
>CAZGVM010000076.1:0-6270 GCA_964528855.1 uncultured Desulfomonile sp.
CCCGCCTGATGACTACCATCCCAATTATTGTGGGTCTCATCCCATTAGCTTTGAACATAGAAGAGGGCGGCGACATGCTTCAACCTATGGCAGTAGGCGCTATCGGAGGACTAATCATGCTCGTCCCTGTGGCTCTCTTCTTCACGCCATGCATTTATGTTTTGTCTTCAGGCCGGGTAAAAAATAGAGATTTTGTCATGAAGCAAGAATAAAATTCTTGACAAGAATGTTTTGTTGTTTTACTAAATAACGAAATGGTGAACTATGGTGTTGTGTTATCGATTGGGTTTCAATGTTTGTCACGAGTTGGGGAAAATTAAAGCAATGATAAAATTGTCATCTGAAAGTGAAAAACTCAAGTTCAAGGCAGAGGTCTTCAAGGCAATGGGGCATCCCCTGAGGCTTGGCATAATAGAATTTCTCCGGCACGATGAAAAGTGCGTTTGCGAGATTGTTGATTACATGGGAACCGGTATGTCAAACATCTCCAAGCACCTGTCCATACTGAAGAAGGCAGGTATTCTGGAGGACCGCAGGGATGGGCTCAAGATGATGTACCGTTTGATAATGCCTTGTGCAATTGAATTTTCTTCATGCGTGGAACAGATAGTTCTGAAAAGGCTGGATAAACATCGATCTATCATGGTTGCCTGAACCTATAGGCTCAGTTGTCACCATTGTTCCAGTTTTTAGTATTTATTGCTGAAACGCGTTGTAGTTTTTGACGAAACACAAAAATGGAAACTGACAGTATCGGCAAGCTCACTATTAAAGCAGACATATTCAAGGCGCTCGGGCATCCTACCAGGTTTGCCATCATGGAGATGCTCCAAGCTGAGGAATGCGCTGTTTCGATCATGGTAGACAGATTTGGATGTAGTATGGCTACGCTTTCAAAGCATTTGGACGTCTTGAAGAGTTCAGGTCTTGTGAGCAATCGTAAACAAGGCTCGAATGTTTATTTCAGGACAGCTTGCTCAAATATTTCAAGATTGGTTGAGCAAGCTGCTTCGCTAACTCCGTTATCCGGTCAAGATATCGATTGATCCTACAACAGGTAAGAAAATGCCAATTCAACACAATGCATCGGAAGCTCAGTCGGGAGTGGCTTCACTGAAATCGTTTTATGATTTTTTTTGGAATAGTAATCTGGTTCTGTTCTGGTCTGACCAGTGGAAGGCGTTGACAGCTATAATAGCCGTCTTTCTCGGGTGCTATTTTCTGCCGGTTGGTTATCCCCGTTTCGACAATGCAGTGATGGAATCCTTCCATTTGGTCAAGTGGTATGCCCAGGAGCATGTCCTTCTCTGTCTCGTTCCGGCTTTTCTGATCGCTGGAGCCATTGGTGTCTTTGTGAGCCAGGAAGGCGTAATGAAATACCTTGGTCCCACAGCCTCAAAGTGGATAGCGTATCCTGTTGCGTCAGTGGCTGGCACGGTCCTGGCCGTTTGTTCATGCACTATTCTGCCTCTTTTCGCCGGAATCTGGACCAGGGGAGCAGGATTGGGCCCTGCATGCGCGTTTCTGTATTCCGGTCCTGCAATAAATGTGCTGGCGATCATTCTCAGTGCAAGAATACTGGGTCTGGACATAGGTATAGCCCGCGCCTTTGGCGCTATATCATTTAGTGTGATTATCGGTTTGTTGATGCACCTTATCTTCAGGAAAGAGGAAGAAGATCGCACACAGGAAACCCTGGCTTCCATGGGAGACCTTTCTGAGGAAGGGCGTCCACTATGGCAAACAATTATTTACTTTGGACTAATGGTCGGTATACTCGTCTTTGCCAACTGGGGGAAGCCTGATACCAATACAGGTTTGTGGTTTGACATTTATTCGTCAAAATGGATTGTTACATCAATCCTGGGTTTGGGTTTCGCAGTTGTTTTGGTGCTGTGGTTTGAATTCTCGGCCATCAGGATGATTATCTCGGTGAGTTTGGTGGCCTTGACGGCTTGGTTTTTCATATCAGACCCGCTTGTGCCTTTCACAGTGGGATTTGTTGCCATTTCGGTCATTGCGTCTTCATCGGAAGGGGAAGCCCAGGATTGGTTCAGTGAGTCATGGGGTTTTGCAAAACAGATCCTTCCGCTGCTGTTATTCGGGGTGCTCATAGCTGGACTACTGCTGGGCAGACCCGACAAAGAAGGACTCATACCTAACGAATGGATAGCATGGGCCTTAGGAGGAAACTCTGTCGGCGCTAACGCCATAGCCGCAGTTGCCGGAGCTTTCATGTATTTCGCAACCCTGACCGAGGTTCCTATTGTTCAGGGACTCATCGGCAGCGGCATGGGCAAGGGACCTGCTTTGGCGCTTTTACTAGCAGGTCCGGCTCTTTCTCTACCTAGCATGTTGGTCATCAACAGTGTAATGGGATTCAGGAAAACATTCGTTTTTGTGACGCTCGTTTGCGTGCTGTCAACAATAGCAGGTATTCTGTTCGGGGCAATGGTGGACTGATAAGTCAACAACATCAGGCTTTATTGAAACATTTGTCGGGAGGATAAAGTGAAAGTAGAAATTTTAGGAATCGGTTGCGCTAAATGTCACAAACTGTTCGAGCTTACCAATGAAGTCGCTAAGAAAAATGGAATTGACGCTGAAATAGTTAAAGTTGAGGACATCAAGGTATTTGCCGGTTATGGCGTATTCATGACTCCAGCGTTGGTAGTTGACGGTGAGGTCAAGGTAGCGGGGAAGATGCCTAAGGAATCTGAAATACTAAACTGGATAAAAGGTTGATTTTTGTAGAATACTGGAAACTACGGCTTATATAGAGCATTCTTTGGAGGGATGATGTCAATGAACGGCATGCTTATAAATCGCAGGTTTAGGCGATTCGGTTTCATACTTACTGGCGCCGCAATATTCATATTGTTTGCAGCAGGCATCTCATTAGCTGTTGAAAATGGGAACTACCCTAACGGGCATTACCTTGTGACCACACAGTGGCTCGCTGACAACCTGAACAATCCAGATGTGAGAATACTTGACAGACAGGACATAGAGCCAGAGGACAACGCTTACGCTCAGGGCCATATTCCCAACGCCATCAGAATGCCGACTTCCGCCATAAAGGGTATTAAATTTGGAATTCCGGAGATGATGATCCCTAAAGACCTTGTTGAGTTTTTGCAGAATAGCGGGGTATCGGCGGATCACCACATAATAATAACAGGGCCCACGGATAGATTGCCCGCTTCTACTCGAGCATTCTGGGCCTTGGATGTTCTTGGGCACAAGAAGGTCTCCATATTGGATGGCGGTTTTGACAAATGGGAAGCTGAGCGAAGACCTGTTACAACAGAAGCGCCGAAGTTTGATAAAACAACCTACAAAGTAGATCTTAAAAGGAACTATCAGGTGACCGGTGAAGAAATAGCCGGTTACTTAGGATTCTTTAGGGAACTCAACGTAGTCATGGTCGATTCCAGAAGACCCGACGAGTTCAAGGGTGAGAAGATGAGCCGGGAATCCGAAAAACTCGGAAGAATTCCTGGAGCTATTAACATTGTTTTTCCCAAGATTCTCGTTGGAGAAAAATATAAGGAATTCAAATCGGCGTCTGACATTAGGAGCGTTCTTGACTCGGCCGGTATAACCCATCAGACCAACGCATTTTTCTCCTGTGTAAGCGGTTGTTTCGGAACAGTTATGTATTTTGGGGCCAGACTGTTGGATTATCCGAATGTAGCGGTTTACGATGGCGGCTGGATAGAATGGAGCCGCAGACCTTATCCGGTTGAGACGCCCGAGGCGATAGTCGCTCCTGCAGAGAATGTAAAAAAGGAAAAGCCGGCGGTGGGTCCCCCAAAACCGCCTCAGCGTGGCTGTTAGGCACGATGAATTGACTCCATGGTTGGCATGAAACAGATAGCTCAGACCTATCTACTGGGGTCAAAACTAATTAATGCTCTCGAAAAAGACTTATGGAGGATTTTTAACTTATGAAAAAACTGTCGTGGATCATCTCTTTGGGCCTGGCTATTGCTTTGTTGATACTTCCTGGATCCCTCTTTGCATCCGAGCCCAAAATAAATCTACCGGCTTTGTTGAGCAAGAAAGTTCCGATTCTGCTTGAGTTTGGCCGCGGTTGGTGCATCCCCTGTAAATATATGAAACCGATACTGGATGACATGTCAGCCGCCTATACAGGCAAGGCAATTGTAATGACGGTTGACATGGATGTTAACAAAGACCTGGTTCGTGATTTCAGAATCAGGATGATGCCCACCCAGGTATTCCTGGCCCCAGACGGAAAGGAATTCTTCAGGAACGAGGGGGTTTTTGAGAGGGATGCCATAATGAAGGTTTTCGCCCAAATGGGGGTAGGAACGCCTGCCACACAGACCGGAGCGCCAGTTCCTTTACAGGCTCCAGTTCAGCAGAATCCTGCAAGGACCCCTGCTACAAGATAATGTGAGGTTTGGCCTTGGTCTTCGGGAAGAACTTTTATCTTTCTGGTCTCTTTGACTCAAATCGTCATCTCACGAATGGAGAAAGATAATCAATGGAATCACTTTTTGCAATTGTTCAGGAGTGGGTATCATCTGGCAGCATCTGGCTGGCGGCAGGAGGATCCTTTGTAGGAGGGGCGCTGACAGCTCTGAACCCGTGTGTTCTGGTCATGGTCCCGCTGTTGATCGGATTCATAGGAGGCATGGATGAGGAAATGACCGCCTGGAGATCCTTTCTATACACGCTGGTGTTTATTCTCGGTTTTAGTGTCGAACTGGCGGTTCTTTTTTCAGTTGGGCTGGCTGCGGCTCCATTTCTTCAATCAGAATATATGGTCTACGTAGTAGCCGGTATTTGTGTGCTGCTGGGGCTTCATTTCATGGATGTATTTCAAATCCAGTTGCCCATATCTCAGGACAAAATACCAAAGCACACCGGTTTTCTGGGCGCAGCCTTGTTTGGGTTCATGTTTGGCCTGGTTTCCTTGCCCTGCACAGGACCGGCCCTACTGCTCATAGTCAGTGTTATCCCCGTGAAAGGCGCCCTGTTTGGCGGCGTGATGATGCTGTTCTACGGAATCGGGCACTGCTTGCTCATGCTGGCTGTGGGAACATCAGCGGGAGCCGCAAAAAAGCTTATTACGTCAACGAAAATGCATTCTGCCAATCGTGTCTTCAAAAAAGCAGCGGGCGCTCTCTTGGCCGGTGTAGGAGTTTACATTGCTGTAGGCGCTTTGGTCCCAAGCCTGGGAATAGGAATTTAAAACGATTTGAGGCGGGAATTTGGCCCGCCTTTCAAAAAAGCCTGCAACAAATCTGCGAGGCTTTTTTATAGAAAAATATTTCGTTAATACGTCAAATATTAAAACTATCGAGGTCAGTCATGAAGGCGCTCCTGATGGCTCAAAAATAAAATATCAATCAGAGGAACATGTTTATGTCTTAATTAAGAGCCGTTTTTCACTGTTTCAGCTCAAAGCGGTGTCTGAATCTGTAAAAAATACTTCTGTAAAAACATCTTAGAAATTCACATGAAAGGATTTTTGAAATGTCAGATTCGTGCTGTTCAACTAATGCCAACATCATGCTGTTGGCCTGTTCTGGGGCTTCCAATCTTGGGCAGATCGCCAATCAGGCCGCGGTTCAACTTACCCAGGACGGTTTTGGCCGCATGTTCTGTCTTGCAGCGATAGGTGCCCACATAAACAACTTCCTGAAATCCGCAAAAGAAGCTCCCAGAATGGTGGCCATCGACGGCTGCCCGATAGGATGCGCCAAGAAGCTTTTGGAACATTGCGATGTGCCTCCGGATCGATACGTAATCGTTAGCGATCTCGGAATAGAAAAAGTCATGAGCGTGAATCTGGACCAGCGACAGATTGATGAAGTCAAAGCGGCCGCCAGAAAATGTTACGAAGCCGCCCATCCTGATTCAACCTCCATGAATTTAGCTCCACGTGGTTGCCGTGCTCTACCCGGAAAAATTGCATGAGGTTTGGGAGAATGTTTCTCGGAACTGGGGCTGTGCCATTGTTGACAAAGACATCAATGGTTTCAAATAATGACAATGCTTTTATTGGGAAGCTTCAGAAAGACGCTTTAATGGCTCCCTTGGCGGTTTAAAAAGTGATTTTGAAAAACTACAAACTGGAGATGTTCCGGCCCAAGTGCAACCCAAACTTTCAATCTGTTCATTGCGTGGCCAGGCTCGGAAGCGACATATCAGATGTGTTACCATATTTAGGAACCTCGCTCGGTGGTGGGCGGTACATAAAATATCCACCATCCCTTACGCTCAGGATGAGTGGCA
>CAZGVM010000076.1:6280-14125 GCA_964528855.1 uncultured Desulfomonile sp.
AACTAATTACACTGCATTCCAACGAGATATTCCTCAATGCGCTGAATGAAATTTCTGAAGCTGAAAAGATAGTGGAATGGCTGAAAAAGGAAATCAACGAGGCGTGGGATAACAGATTTAAAATTGATGCGATGAGGGAATCTCCTCCGGAGCCTCGGATGATAGACATTTTACGACTACTGCCCCGAACAAATTGCGGGAAATGTGGCGAGCCCACATGCATGGTTTTTGCCGTGAAGGCCTTAGAAGGCGCAAAAGGGTATCAGGACTGTCCGGGAGTGAATCAGAGTGACCGGGAAACTCTCAGGGAATACCTGCTTAATTTCGACCTGAATTTTTGATTTGTCAAACGGAGGGTTTATGGGGCAAACTGATTTGAATCCGCAGATGGACGAGAAACGGGAGTCTGGTTTAAATCGGGAGACCGAAGCAAATGCTGGTGTTTCGAAATTCAGACGATTGATGAACAAATTTGTAATAAAGCCCTTGAAGATTTTACTTTACCTCATTTTCCTTTTATCGGCGGTGACTTTGCTTCTGATGGGGCTGGACAAGGCCGCCGAGTACACTCTAAAAAAAACTTACCTTTCGGATGTTTATTCCAAAAACTTCGATATGGCCAGAAGGGATTTCACACGTCCTGTTTCTCACTACGACTATGACCTTGTTCCTGGCGTGTGCCTAATTCATAACCAGGAAAAAGGCAACCGGTACGAATATTCCAATAATGCCGGGTTCAGGGATCCCAGACCCATTTCCGTAAAAAAACCGGACGATGAATTCCGCATATTCTTGACAGGCGGCTCTGCGGCGTTTGGCCTCGGCGCAGCAGGTTCTGCCGCTGCCATTACGTCTTTCTACAATATCGAACAAAGAGAGACGATATCCCATGTAATTGAAAAAAGTCTGAATGCGCACTCCCCAATACCCGGAAAAACAATCAAGGTTTATAACACAGCAGTCTGGGGCTATTCTTACCAGCACCTGCTTATGAGATATATTTCCAAGCTTCGGAAATATTCGCCGGACCTGGTGGTTTCATTGGACGGCGCCAACGAAATTCATCCGGTAGCAATCCCGCTTGATGACTGGGATTATTTTAACCAGGGACAGTATAATGCCATTCTCAGGCAAATTTTCTCTTTTGACGCTCCAGGACTGTCATCTTATCTCTCGTTGTGGCTCAAGAATAACACCTTTCTGATGACACTGTTCTGGCAGGGCAATGATATTTTCCAGAATCTTGAAGGAGAGATTCGTTTTCACAAGGGAAGTCTGCTTTACAACTTCGACAAAGATCCCGAAAACAATCTGATTGACCCACAGCAGAGATCGGAAATGATTACCGGCAACATGACGGTTGTCAACAAGGTCATCGAGGACTATCATAGCGCTTTGAACACTGATGGGGTTCCGCATATTTTTGCCATTCAGCCAATGTTGTATTCGAGCAAGAAGCCGCGACATGAAATAGAGCGAAAGATTGAACAGCTTAAAGAGCATGAAAATTATTACGACCTGAATACCGGCAAGCTTTACAATTACATCACCCGTCGAATTGTTGCAAACTCGCAGGAAAAAGGCATCCATACATTAAATTTTGTAGATTACTTTAACGACACTAATCAATGGGTTTTTACCGACTGGTGTCATCTGACCGCCGGGGCCAATTATCTGTTAGGAAAAGAAATAGCAAACCAGGTCAGGGAACATTACTTTAAACATACTTTGACAGAACAGGATCAGGTTCGTGACAAGGACCTTTACTTCGTAAATTTTGCCCGATCCGCCACAGTTGTTTCAGCCCCTGAAGCTGACGGCGCTTCCAATTCAGTGAACAACATTCTGCGAGACTACCCAGGGGAAGATCTTTATTCTTCTGTTGAAGTTCCGCCAGACCAGAGCATGGCACTGGTTCTGGATCTGGGAGAGGTCCTTGAGATCGGCAGAATGAGGATGTATTGGGGTGATGAATCGGCAGTTCCTGATAAATGGCAAGTCGAGGTGTCTGAGGACGGTGAGTCATGGACTGATTGGATAGAAGGATCGGACAGCCTGATAGATGGATTGTCTCTGTGGCCTGCTCTGGATTATTATAGCCCAAAGGCTGTGAATGCCAGATTTGTTCGATACAAAAGTCTGGATCCTGGGCTTAGAAAACTGGTTCTCAGGGCTATCGGGATTTACAGATGACAAAACTACTTCATCAGCTTTTGCATTAAAGCCTGAGACGCTGAATCGAGACACCGGGAATTCTCTTTAGATTCAAAAAAAAATTGAAACTGCGCCACCAATGTACTATTCTCTATATTGGAGTTGATTACCAAGATTCAAAGTAAAATGAGCCGTAAATCGTCGGTCTACTCGGATCCAGCGCTGTTAGCGGCCCTTGAGGCTACGTGTGTTGTCAACATAGTCCTTTGATGGCTTGTAATTGTCGTTGCCTCGAGGTCCAAGCGCCGCCGGTGAACGGATTTGTTCGGAGAATAGGTAAGTGGCAGTCATTCGCTCGAGATACAATCCCAAGTTCTTAAAATATATAGAGCTTTTCGTAAAAGTCGGCGCGGACTCGAGGATATTTCCCAAGAAATGCGCTACATGTGGTCAAGTTTTCAGAAACTTTCCGGAGTATATCCACCGGACTGAAGCAGTCTCGGAAGGTCTGGCAGACTACTCTGGGGTTCTTGATTTGCCTAGAACCATGCAATACAGAAACTGCACCTGCGGCAGCACGCTCACCATACTTTTCACAAAAGAGGTATATCCGATGCTGGACAAGTTTTGGGAAATGTTGGGGAAGGAAGCGAAAGATGCTAACCGTCCCCTGGTGGAGGTTGTGACGGAATTCAGGCAGCAGTGTAATCGTTTTATCCACGAAATGGAAAAAGAATGAGGGGGAAATCCGGGACCTAAAGGTCTTGACAACAGATCAAGTATCAGCATAGGGGCGCAAGCCGTTATTCCAATCCGATTGCCGTTTTGGATCCCCCACGGCGCACTTTATTTTTATGGCCACACTAATAGGAGCTAGCTATGCCTCATGTAATTGTAAAGATGTACCCGGGTCGCACAGAGGAACAGAAAATCCGTCTTGCCGAGGCTATTACAAAGGCTGTTGTCTCGATTGCCGTGTGCTCGGAGGATTCAGTTTCGATAAGCCTGGAAGAGGTGGCGCCTGAAGAATGGAATGAAAAGGTCTATGAGCCGTTAATATCCGGGAATGAGTCGACTCTGTACAAGAAAAACAAACCCTGATCCACTTGTTCAGTTCATCAAAATTGTAGCTGACAAAGCCACTCGTATAAAAAACTCGGGCTCAGACGGATATATAAGTTAGCCTACCTGACATCTTTTCTTCTCAATATCCACCCTGCCGGAAAAATTTAGGATTGTCCTTATCCTCTCTATTTAGTATGAATAAAAGGATTTGGGACAATCTTATTCTAACTATAAGGAAGACTGACATGCCAAAACTGAAAGACATCGAAAAGGTTATGATCATTGGATCCGGTCCAATAGTAATCGGGCAGGCCTGTGAATTTGACTATTCGGGAACCCAGGCTTGCAAGGCTCTGAGAGCGCTGGGCTACAAAATCGTACTGGTTAATTCAAATCCGGCCACAATTATGACCGATCCTGGCATGTCTGACGTCACATACATTGAGCCGCTGAATCTGAAAAATATGACCCGCATAATAGAAAAGGAGAGACCGGACGCATTGCTGCCTAATCTTGGTGGTCAATCGGGGCTTAATCTTTCGTCAGACCTCGCCAAAGCCGGAATACTCGAAAAATACGGCGTCAGGATTATCGGGGTTCAGGCGGACGCAATCGAGCGTGGCGAAGACAGAATAGCTTTCAAAGAAACGATGAACCGCCTCGGCATCGACATGCCGAAGAGCGCGCCGGCTTATATGGTCGAGGAAGCGGAAACAATTGCGAACGATCTTGGCTATCCGGTAGTTGTGCGACCAGCTTACACCATGGGAGGAACAGGCGGGGGACTTGTTTACAATGTTGAGGAGTTACGAGTAATAGCCAGCAGAGGTATAGCGGCCAGTCTTGTAGGGCAAATCCTCATAGAAGAGTCCGTGCTTGGCTGGGAAGAACTGGAACTGGAGGTTGTTCGGGACTCAAAGAACCAGATGATCACGGTGTGTTTCATAGAAAATGTGGATGCGATGGGGGTGCATACCGGCGATTCGTATTGTACGGCTCCGATGCTGACCATCGATCCCGAACTCCAGAAAAAGCTCCAGAAATACTCGTATGACATAGTTGAGGCCATACAGGTAATCGGTGGGACGAACATACAGTTTGCCCATGATCCCAAAACGGGCAGGGTGGTAGTCATCGAAATCAACCCCAGAACCTCGCGTTCCTCTGCGCTTGCTTCCAAAGCCACGGGTTTCCCTATAGCCTTGATTTCATCATATCTGGCAGGCGGGATGACTCTCGATGAAATTCCTTACTGGAGGGAAGGTACCCTAGATAAATACACCCCCTGGGGCGATTATGTCGTTGTCAAGTTTGCCAGATGGGCTTTTGAGAAATTTGCGGGCGCTCAGGACAAGCTCGGCACTCAGATGAGAGCTGTCGGCGAAGTCATGAGCATTGGCAAGAACTACAAAGAGGCGCTTCAAAAAGCCATTCGCTCTCTGGAGAACGGACGTTACGGTTTGGGATTTGCCAAGGACTTCAACAAAAAGTCTCTCGACGAATTAATGGACATGCTCGCAGAGCCCTCAAGCGAGAGACAGTTCATCATGTACGAAGCCCTTAGGAAGGGCGCCCGAATAGATACCCTTTATCAGAAAACCTATATCAAACCATGGTTCATTCAGCAGATGAAAGAGCTTGTGGAGATTGAAGAAGAAATCCTGAAATTCAAGGGGCAGGCTTTACCGGATGAACTCCTGAAGAGAGCCAAGCAGGATGGGTTTGCTGACAAATACCTGGCCAAAATACTTGCGATTCCAGAAGAGAAGATCAGGTCGGCCAGAAAGTCTCTCGGGATAACGCAGGCATGGGAGCCTGTTCCGGTGAGTGGCGTGGAAGATGCGGCGTATTACTATTCTACTTACAATGGGCCGGATAAGGTTTCATCGAGTGACAACAAGAAGATCATGGTGCTGGGTGGCGGACCAAACAGAATAGGGCAGGGCATCGAATTTGATTACTGTTGCGTTCATGCGGCCTTAGCCATCAGGGAGATGGGTTATGAATCCATTATGGTCAACTGCAATCCCGAAACCGTTTCAACCGATTATGACACCTCCGACAAGCTGTATTTTGAACCACTCACAGTAGAAGATGTGCTTAGTATTTACGAGAAAGAAAAACCTGAAGGTGTTATCGTCCAGTTCGGAGGTCAGACTCCTCTCAACATTGCCAGTGAGTTGGCAGCCGCAGGTGTAAAAATAATCGGCACTTCTCCTGACGTTATTGATCTGGCCGAGGATAGGGACCGGTTCAGGAAGATGATGAGCAAACTGGGCATACCTGAACCTGATTCAGGTATGGCCAGCAATCTCGAAGAAGCCATAGGTGTCGCTGAAAAGATCGGTTATCCGCTCATGGTGCGCCCGTCATACGTTCTTGGCGGACGGGCCATGGAAGTGATACACAATGAGCAGATGCTCAGAAGATATGTATCGGCCGCTGTCGAAGTTACTCCGGAGCGCCCCATACTAATTGACAGGTTCCTTGAGAAAGCCATTGAGGCTGAAGCCGACGCCGTATCAGATGGAACAGACGCCTTTGTTCCTGCGATAATGGAACACATAGAACTCGCTGGGGTGCATTCCGGAGATTCCGCCTGCGTAATTCCACCGATAAGTATTCCTCCCAAGCATCTTGAGACCATCAGGGACTACACTCGTAAGATAGCGGTAGAGTTGGGTGTAGTCGGTTTGATGAACATGCAGTACGCCATAGCCAAAGACACTGTATTTGTGCTGGAAGCCAATCCAAGGGCTTCCAGGACGGTCCCACTGGTTTCAAAAGTGTGCAATTTCGGTATGGCGACTATGGCCACTAAAATCATGCTTGGCAAAAAACTCTCCGACTTTGAACCCAGCGCCAAGGCAATTCCTCATTTCGGAGTGAAAGAGGCCGTTTTTCCATTTAATATGTTTCCGGAGGTGGATCCACTACTTGGGCCTGAAATGAGATCAACCGGAGAAGTGCTCGGTTTGGCCAAATCATTCGGACTCGCTTTTTACAAAGCCCAGGAAGCCACCCAATCGACCCTGCCCTGTGAAGGCGTGGTCCTGATTTCAGTGACCAGAAATGAGAGACCTGCCGTACTTGAGGTGGCCCGGCAATTCTCTGAGTTGGGGTTCAGGATCAAAGCCACCGAAGGCACTCACAAATACCTGGCGGAATCCGGGGTCCAGTCCGAAATGGTTTTCAAACTGAGCGAGGGACGACCAAACATACTTGATCACATCAAGAACCGTGAAATCAACCTGGTAATAAACACACCCAGTGGTCAGATCAGCAAGGAAGATGACTCCTACATCCGAAAATCAGCCATCAGGTACAAAATCCCCTATATCACTACTTTGGCAGCTGCTTTTGCAGCGGCCCGGGGAATTGGCGCCATGAAAAAAGGTGAAGCAGGTGTGAGGTCTTTGCAGGAATATCACAGGGACATAGTCTGAACATTTATCTTGAATAAATGGTCTATTTTTGCTCCAATCGGGGATTGGGTCTACAACAGCGGTGTAGTTTGTGAACAAGACTGCTGTACTGGCAGGACGCCTAAAACCTGATTTCTTAGGGTGTCGGATCTTCGTGAGACGCTATGCCAGTGAATGGACATTACAATTCCTGTTGGAGCAAAAATGATTCTCATCCTTGTAGTTTATATGATCGTGGGCGCAGTGGCCGGCATTCTGGCCGGTTTACTGGGTGTCGGCGGGGGCCTGGTCATAGTTCCCATACTTGCTTACACGTTTACCGAGCAGGGCTTCCCATACCAACTGATAATGCATTTGGCTCTGGGCACTTCGCTCGCCAGTATCATTTTTACATCCATTTCGAGTTTCACGGCTCATCACAGGGTGGGGGCCGTCAGGTGGGACATCTTCCGGCAAATAGTGGTGGGGATACTGGTTGGCACTTTTCTTGGCTCTTGTGTGGCCTCCAGGATGTCCACAGCATTTCTTGGCATTTTCTTCGTAATTTTTCTGTATTGCGTCGCCTACCAGATGATTCGCGACAAGAAGCCCAATCCCTCGCGTGAGCTACCGGGTAAGCTGGGCATGTTTGGTGTAGGGAACCTTATAGGCGCTGTGTCAAGTTTTGTCGGAATAGGAGGAGGAAGCCTGTCGGTTCCGTTCATGATCTGGTGCAACATTCCCGCTCACAAGGCCATCGGAACGTCAGCCGCCATAGGTTTCCCGATTGCGATTTCAGGGGCAATTGGGTTCATTTATTCGGGATGGAGCGCTCCAACGCTGCCGCCTTGGTCTCTGGGATACGTTTATTTGCCGGCTTTTTTCGGAATTGTCGTAGCAAGTGTTCTCACTGCCCCCTATGGAGCCAAAATTGCCCATAAACTACCTGTAAAACGACTCAAACAGGTGTTTGCCATCCTCCTGGCCATCATGGGGACGAGAGTTTTGGCCGGTTTGATCTGGTAAGAGTTGCGTCCGTGTCATTGACGGCCTAATTTTGGGTGAGTCGGAGACCTCTTCTCGCGTTGTATCGAGAATTCAGTTATTAATGGAGATCAAGCATGTCGGGGGACAGATAAATCACAAAAAGAGAGCCAACAATCAGGGTTAAGCCGACGGAGATATTCCCGGAACCGGCCACTTGCGTCCCGACCTACCTATG
>CAZGVM010000077.1:0-14119 GCA_964528855.1 uncultured Desulfomonile sp.
CGTTCCTCCTTCCCACGTGTTTGTTTCCAAAAAATGGGTTCGCGCGGAACGCCTTCTTTTTCAAACATTTTCCCTATGAATAGGTCGCTGTTTTCAACATGCCAGAACCAGGGGCTACACAGACTTCACATCCTATAATCGGTTTGATCCCATTGTTGATACCCGTGGCATAAAATTGCATCGCCCCGAAAAGATTCCCGTGGTCTGTGATGGCAAGAGCCGGTATTTTGAATTCCCGGGCCTTGGCTATGGCATCCTCAATCCGGATAAGACCATCAAGGAGTGAATAATTGGTGTGCATATGCAGATGAACGAATTCGCAAGTATTCATTGTGGCTGCCTGCAAGATTGATAAACAAGCATGATTCTCCTTACCAGGATATTTTCCTGATTCAATTGGAATTGAGGGGTCATTATGACTTTGACGTTCGATTCAGATCGGCCTCCACCAATAGTTAGCTGATTGTCGTTCCATAGCACGATGTATGATCAACATTTTTCGGAAAATCTTTTCCCTGTAATCCCCCTGCCTTAATCTTTGACATAGGAGGGGTATACATTATAAACTTGTAAGCCGTCCGGAAATTGTAAAACTACAGCAAGCCGTTTTTTTAATTGAATTAATCATGAGGAAGTAACATGTCGGCAGAAGCTCGCTCCTACGAAGAACTCCAGCAGGAAATAGAAATGCTTCGCAAGCGAGTCTCCGATTTGGAAAATCTCACACCTGATTCTGAGTCAAAACTGACATCTGACGAGACATTCAAAGAGGTCCGAGTACTTGATCGCAAGCCCCTGTTTATAGAAGTTCCGGTTGTGGTGACGGGGGACCCTCACAACCGCGGGACAGTTCTCAATATGACAGTGAAAGGCCTGGGGGTCAGGGGGATTCGTTGCAAGGCTCAGGAAACGCTGAGACTGGAAGTTTGTCCGCCAGAGGATCTCAACCTGCAAAGATTCTCTTTTGATGCGGTTTGTCGGTGGGCTCATGAAGAGCAATCAGATGGGATATTGTACAGCGGTTTTGAAATAATTGATATTTCCTCCTTGGACATGTCCCATCTGGGGGCATTGCTGATGGCGCTGGGCTACGAATACCTTCGTGATCAATTCAGGCGAAAAATAGGCGAAGAGGCTCTAAAATTCATAGAAGCCAGTTCGGACCTGATTTGTCGAATAACGCAAGAAGGCGTGATCAGCTTTGTAAATAATGCGTTCTGCCGTTTTGCCGGCTTATCTCGAAGCAGTTTACAGGGACTTGACCTTGAAATTTTTGTTCCGGAGTCTTCCAGAGGTCATTTGAAGGCGTTTCTGTCAGCTCATCGTTCCGAAGACTATCATGGTTCCTTTGAGTGCCTCCTGGTTGGGGCCTCCGGCGAATCCAGGCTGTATCACTGGACGGTGGACGCCCGCCGCGATTCAGATGCGTTTAGCCTGGAATTTCAACTGGTAGGCCGCGATGTCACCGAACCAAGAATGAAGGAGCAAAAACTAAGGGACTCTCATTCCGAGCTGGAACGCGAAATCGAAGATAGAACGTCAGAGTTGGAGCTGCTCAACAGAGAACTTCATCTGGAGATAAAAAGACGCAAGAGAATTGAAGAAGCGCTCGATAGAAAATTGTGGGCTTTGACAAAGCCAGACATGGACACAGGAGATCTGGAATTAACCGATTTGATCGACATTGGGGCATTGCAGAAATTTCAGGATTATTTCTGTGATGTTTGGGAGATACCGGTTGAGTTGATAAGCGTGACCGGTAAAATGATCACAACTCCAGTCAGTATACCTGATCCTTACAGGGCTCTGGTTTCAACCGTATCCGGTAGGCGGCTCATTGAACAAAAAAATGCTGAAATTATTTCGAAGATGAGTCCAGAACCGGTTCAGGCTCACGAAAATTATTTATTGGCAGGCGATTCTATTTACCTGATGCCGATCATCATTCAGGAACGAAACATGGGCGCGTGGAAGATATGGAGGGGATTTGACGGAAAACCTGCGCAGGAACATGTCAATCAACTGGCCTTAGAAACAGGCGCAGACGCAAATCTGCTTCTTGATTCCATTGCATCCACTCCTGTGATTAGCAAAGATGAACTCCTGAAAGCATGCAATCTACTCAGTCTGATCTCCGCCCAGGTTTCGGCGCTTGGACTCCAGAATCTTTTCCAGGCGAGAATGATCAATGAACTCAATGTGGCTCAAGCAGAGATCAGGCGCTCTGAACAAAAACTTAGAAATTTGCTGGAATCGGCTCCGGTCGGTATTTTTCTCATGAGTCGCGGCGCCATATCGTTTGCAAATAAAGCGCTGTCAAAACTGTACGGGGTTTCGTCACCCCTGGAAATGGAAGGGTTGGGTCTGGGTTCCTTTTTTGGAAACGGACAACTCGATGAAAAAGTGTTGGAATCAGGGAACTCCGGGGAGTTGATCGAGAAAGAGTACATGGACTTACAGGCAGTTCGAAAAGACGGCAGCATTTTGGAGGTGGATTTTTATTGCAGCAAAATGAATTCAGGAAGTGATGCGACGATCATCGGATTCGTAATCGACAAAAGCAGGGAAAAAGCCTTACAAAGCCAACTGCTGCATTCCCAAAAAATGGAGGCATTGGGAACTTTTGCCAGTGGGATCGCTCATGATTTCAATAACGTTCTCACCATCATCATGGGATTTGCAGAAATTGCATTGATGGATGTCGGTCGCAATCATGTCATCACAACGCAGTTGGAGCAAATAATTGAGGCTTCGAAAAGGGCCAGCGACCTCGTACGCCAGATCCTGATATTTTGTCGAAAGGCCGAACAGCAGAAAAAACCGCTTAATGTGGTTCCGATCATAAAAGAAACGCTCAAATTCCTCGAAGCGTCATTTCCGGCCACCATAAAAATACAGAGTAGAATATTGGCGAATGACAAGCTGATAATGGGTGACCCGAGTCAATTTCACCAGATTCTGATGAACCTGTTCTCAAATGCGGGCTATGCAATGCGCAATGAAGGAGGAGTCCTTGAAGTAGGTTTGGAAGTCGTAGACTCCGGATATTTGGAATCTGAGGGACTGGATGTGTTGACACCGGCAGAGTATCTTAAACTTACGGTAAAAGATTCGGGCCCTGGAGTTGAACCGGCATTGAGAGAGAGAATATTCGAACCATATTTTTCCACCAAACCGTCCGGGGAAGGAAGCGGATTAGGATTGGCGGTGGTTCATGGAATTGTAACAAGTCATGGGGGTGTGATACGGCTCGATCAATCCTGTGCCCACGGAGCCCGTTTCGAGGTTTACCTGCCCGTGGTGAAGCCGGTAGAAACGATAGACGAAAACGAATCCGGGGAGGATCTTTTCGGCAACCAGAGGATCATGGTGGTGGATGATGAAAAAGTAGTCACCGAGATAGCCAGGGAAATGCTTGAGAACTTGGGATATAAAGTTTTTACATTCTCAAATCCCATAGTTGCCTTGAACATGTTCAGAGTCGGTCCTTATGATTTTGATCTTTTGGTAACCGACTTGACCATGAACGAAATGACCGGCCTGTCTCTGGCTCAGGAAATGAAAAAAATAAGACCTGACATCTCAGTGGTGTTGATCACCGGTTATGACACCACCAAGGAAGCCCTCACCAATGACTTCGAAGTTATTGACGAAACGATTCAGAAGCCCTTCACAAACAAGACCCTGGGCTGGGCCGTAAAAAGAACGCTGCAACGAAATTCCGCACATATTCTCGATCGACTCAAACTTACCTAATAGGTCAGCACCATACCTCCATCAAAGAGTAAATCGCCACCTACGAGATAATTTGAGTATCTGGAAAAACCTAGAACGAAGAGATTTCCCACATCGATAGGAGACATCATTTCCTTGACTCGAGACTTTCCCATCATGACATCTCTGACGACTTCCTCATGTGAAATTCCACGTTGGGCGGCCTGAGCCGGTATCTGTTTAAGGGCCAGTCCTGTTTTGACAAAACCGACACTCACACTGAATGATCTGATTTTCCCCGCGCCTTCCGCAGAGATTGACTGGGAAAGAGCCCTCAAGCCAAATTTTGTGATGTTGTAGACCGGTTTGTTCATTGTGCAAATGTGACCGTGAACCGAGGACATGTTCCCGATTACGCCCAATCCGTCAGAGGATTTTTTCATCAGTGGTATGGCCAGCTTGGACAGATAAAAAGGAGCCCTAAGCATTATTTTCTGCATCAGGTCGTATTTCTCCATGGGAAAGTTCTCGACGGAGTCAATATGCTGAATGCCGGCGATATTAGCCAAATATTTTACTGCCCCCATCTTTGAAGCCTCATCCACCGCGTGGACAATATCATCGTCGTTGGCCAGATCCGATCCTATGACCGACATCTTGCCTCCCAAAGCGTTTGCCATCCCAACAGTGTTTTCGGCTTCTTCGATATTGATGTCCAGTCCCAGCACATGCAGTCCGTTCACCGAACATGCGATGGCCGTCGCTCTACCAATTCCTCCACCCACCCCGGTTACTATACAGACATTGTCAGAAATGAAGTTTGGGTCATCCAGAACAAGTATCTGATCCCTGGTTATTTCCGGCTCCCTGATTTCCATGGTCAACCTGCCTTTGTGTTTTCATCTGCAACAAAATAAAGGGATGTTGGTCAGCGCTTTAAGTAACAAGCGCCGGGTTAACGATTTCTGAAAGGTTTTTGTGCGGCCGTAGGGAATCTGTCCATGCGCATTCCCTTGTAAATAATTTGCAGCACAGGTATCGCTGTAGCCGATAGTTTTTGAAGAAGTGAAAAAAATCGCGGATTTTTCACAGTCGCCCCGAACGAAGTCATTAAAAAGTTTTCTACAGACGAAGACATGTTCATGTTCACGCGCATTTCACGTAATGAGGTGATAATCTTTACGAAAGGAATCCGGACCGGACAGACTTCCTCGCAGGCGCCGCATAAAGTGGACGCGTCAAGTAAGGGGTGCGCTCGTTCAGGACCTTCAAGAAGATTGGTGAGCGTTATTCCCATAGGGCCCGGATAGACTGAGTCATAGGCATGTCCTCCGATGGCCCTGTAAACAGGGCAAATGTTGAGACACGCGCTGCACCTGATACACTTCAGGATATCTCTGAAAGGCCCTTTCAAAATTTTGGACCTGCCGTTATCGAGGAGCACGATGTGGAGTTTCCCGGCCCCTGTGGCTTCCCCGTGTTTTCTTGTCCCGGTAATCAGAGACATATAAGAGGACAAAGGCTGTCCCGTGGCCGATCTTGTAAGGAGCCGGGAAAAAAGAGCCAGGTCTTTAAGGGTGGGAAGAATTTTCTCGATACTAAGCAGGGCTATGTGCAATGGCGGAACAGTCGTACACATTCGACCGTTTCCTTCATTTGAAAATATTGCAAGGCTTCCTGACTCCGCAACGGCAAAATTCACCCCGGAGAAACCTGCATCGGCCGTCAAAAATTGATTTCTGAGAATTCCCCGAGCAGTTCTTGCAAGCGTTTCCGCGTTTTCGGAATATTTCACTCCCAGTTTTTCAGTGAACAAACTACCGATTTGTTTTCGATTCTTGTGAATGGCGGGACCAAGTATGTGAGAAGGGGTTTCACCGGCTAACTGGATGATATATTCGCCAAGATCCGTCTCCACAACTTCGATATTGTTCGTCTCGAGAAGATGATTCAAATGAATTTCTTCCGAGACCATTGATTTGGCCTTAACAATCTTTCGAACGCTGTTGTCCTTTAGCAGATTTACAATTGTATTACCGGCGAAGTCAGAATCTTTGGCCCTGTGAACTACAGCGCCGGCCTTGGTGGCATTGGCTGAAAATTGGTCAATAAACCCTTCAAGGTTATCTAAAACATTATCTCGCACCATGGAGGCTTTCTGACGCATTTCCTCCAGAGGCAAACCAGAAAGCCCGCGTTCTCTCAGGGATATAAACAAGTTGGTAGCGGATTTCATTGCGGAACGCAAGGAGGGGTTGTTCAATGCTTCCCTGGAATTGTGCCTGAGATCTATGAGACAAGATTTTATGGGCATAAAATCTCCGGAATGAAGGATGGAATGTTCAACATTACATCTCAGGTATCATAAACTCAAACTAATTCTAGAAACCCCGGTTCAAAAATTATTGCCGAGCTGATAATAAAGAAATTTAGCTATTCGGAATCGGTCTCTTTAGGTTTTTCCATTTGATCCCAAGTATTTATATTTGATCCTTTGGACAGACGGTGGTATTGCCAGGCAAGGTGAGAGTGAAGCATAATTTCTTCCATCCAATCCCTCATATCGGTCATGGGGCCGTAATTGCCCTTGGCCTCTTCTTTTTCGGCTTCCAGTCGAACTGTTTTGTCCATTTGAAGAAGAAGTTCAAAGATTCTATTAAAGCATTTGTGAACATGGAGTTCAAATTCGTCGGCACTTGAAAAATTCACTGTTTGCGCTCCCGAAAAGGACGCCCCGGTTTCTGAGCCCGTGGGTGATTGATTCTGGAGGGGCTAACTCCAGAATCAACATGATAAAAACTAAAAGATAACCTGATAGAGCTGAGGGTTAAACAGCCCGGTCAGACGATACGCCTATTTGGAACCATTGATTGGGTGCCATTTGTCTTCCGGAATGTTCAGTTCCGCTATCCGATCAATGGCAAGTTTGTTCAAATAAAAAGTAGAGGGTGATTCTGGGCCAACCAAAACGACCGGACCATGAAATTTCTGGGAAAATTCTTCAATTGTGTTACTTCCACCAAAAGAAGCGCCTTTTTCGATATACCCTATTACAAGTACTTCATAATCGCCCCTACGGAAACATTTCCTTAATTCTACCTCATCAACCCCCTCGCATAGCCTGAAACCGACGTCAGTGTAATCTCCAAGACGATCATCAAAACCCATTCTCAATTCTTTGTCCTTTTGTGCGATAAGATCCGGGGTCACGGGAGCTGTTTTGGTCTTGGCAGCGTCAACAAAAACCACGTCTCTACGCAACGTATACGGGGACTCAAGGAACTGAAAAACATTTAGTCTGGTTTTATGAGATCTGGCCAATGATAGGGCATAATCAAAAGCCCAATCTCCCTGTCTTGAAAATGTTGCACAAAGTCCTACACCATTCATTTCATCCTCCTAGAATATTTCGAGATAGAGTAACCATTCAAGCTCATGACGCTTCCTGTAACGCTTGTTGAGTCTGCTCAAAGTTTGCTGGAATCTCAATAATGAAGGTTGTGCCAACCCCTAATTCGGATTCCACCCGTATGCTCCCTCCATGCTCATGAACTACTTTCCGGGTTATTACGAGTCCCAATCCAGTTCCGCTGGAGCCCTTGGTCGAATAAAATTTCTTGAAAAGATTATTTGTCACTTCCTCCGGCATACCTTCCCCGTCATCACTAACCTCTATGACGAGAGTTTTCACTTCCATCCGGCATGATACAGTAACCGTATGGGATTGCTCCTCATTTTGATTCTTGCAAGCATAGATGGCGTTGGAAACCAGATTGGAAACGGCGCTGTGTACACCGGACGGGTCAATGAAGCACGGTCTTATATCATCCTGAAAATTCCGAACTAACGAGATACCTTCGTTACGGGCTTTACCCTCGTACAGGTCGCACACTTCGGCTAACAGTTTGACGGGAGAATACACCCTGTATTCGGGGGCTCTCTCCTTTGAAGCGTACAAAATTCCCTTAACCAGGTCTGAGATTTTTTCAACATTGTTTTTGACCATGGCCCAACCCGCTCGAACTTTATCCTCTTTGCCCCTGGTCAAACCGGAATCCAAAACGTAAACGCCGCCCTGTAATCCCGATAGAATGTTTTTGATTGTGTGAGACATTCCGGCTATAGTTTCCCCCAATATTGCCAACTCACCCTGCAGGCGCTTAACCTCAGTGATATTAGTGCTCATTTCCATAACAGATACGATTTTGCCCTCATCATTGTGGACAGGAGCCGTGTAAACCACTATGTAAGTTTCTTCTCCGTTCTGTCTCCAGATCTCCTCGGAATAATGAGTGGCGCCATCCGCAAAAGTTTTTTCGACTGGGCAGTTGTCGCATTTGTGATCAGAATTCTTGTAAGTTTCGTAACATTTTTTACCGATCTTCTGCCCAAAATCCTGCTCAAAGAGATTGTTTGTCGTAACGATGTTGAAGTCCCGGTCTATCACCGTCAGGTAACATGGAACATTGGAGAACAGTCTCTTGAATTCAACCTGTTTTCTCTCAAGCCTGAACTGCAGTCTTTTCAGGAGCGTGACATCGACGGCCATTTCCAGAACTTCGTAGACTCTGCCCCGATCATCAAAGATCGGTGACGTCTTGACCATCACGTAACAGTCTCTTCTGTGAAGTCGCCATATTTCTTCAGACTGATGAACGGCGCCGTCCTCGAACGTTTTGGCGACCGAACAATTTTCACAACGCTCCGTCCTGTTCTTGTATCCCAAGAAACAGTTTTTGCCGACCTGATCACCAAATTCATTTATGAATGCCCGATTAGCCCTGACTATTTTAAAATTCCTGTCAACTACCGTCAGATAACACGGGACTTCGTCAAAAAGTGATTTATAAAGCTTTCGACTAGCTTCCAGCTCCATAGTGCGCTGATTTATCTGTATGCTCATCCTGTCGAATGAGCGCATCAGTTCCGCCATCTCGTCAGAACCGCCGTCCTTGCCAAGTGGATTGTATTCCCCTCGGGCCATCTTGGCCGCTTTTTCCTGAAGTTGCCTGATTTTAGGGTTTACAAACCACAGCACCCCGAGTCCAGAAACAGTAGATGTTAAAAAAAACAGTGAAATGGCAAAAATTATAGTCTGTTTAGTGTTTCTGGAAACTTCCTGGTTGAGTTTTTCCAGGCCCAGCTTGACTTGAAGGGCCCCAAGGGTTTTCTCGATTTCAGGACCAAAATGGCACCCGGCAGTTGAGCAACTTGCCGTGTTTGTCAGTGGGTTGACAACAATGATCGAGTTTCCGTCACTGGATATACGGTGACGAAGACTCACATCATTTTTGAAATCCTCCATCAAAGGTTCAGACGCTGTATCTACCATAGTCCTGGGCGATATGGGCTTGGTAGAGTAATGAAGCTCACCCTTGTTATCAAAGATGTTGATTTCCTTGAATCGTTCCTGCTCCCCAATCGCCTTGACTATCTGGCGGATGACCTCTCTATCCTTTGTCATCATGCCGTTCCAGATTGCGGCTTTGATGACTTCGGAATCCTTGAGTGATTCCTGGATCATCTTGTTAATCAGATTGTTTTCCTGAAATGAGATTGACTGGTAAGAGAAAACGATAATGGCAAGGAACATGACCAGCCCAGCGTAAAAGCTGAGCTTGAAACTCAGGCTGTGTGTAAACTTGTTGAACCAGTGAATGGCGCTTTTGAACATAGTTTCAATTCTAATGCGGTCACCTGATTGCTCAGGAGCCCGTCTAAAACTCCAGTGATCAACTATTTATCAACGACGCCCCAAACCGATCCCACACGGGCTAAATCAATGCCCCATACTAATCTGTTGAAGAAAGCGCTAAGCTGCAACGCCATTGATTGTAGCGCTACAGCTTAGAAATAAGCTAACCGATGATCTTTTTGATGGCGGCTAATAAGGCGTCTTTGTCTACCGGTTTTTCTATATAGGCTTCAGGTGGTTTAATTGAGCGTTCATGAATCCATTTTTTGAAATCCATGTTTGGAGTGTCATCTGTTCCAAAACCTGTCACCATGACTACAGGGGTATTTGCCAGATCCGGATCCCGGCGAAGTTCTCGGAACATCTTGATACCTGTCTTGTTTGGCATCAATAGGTCCAGACTAACCAGATCAGGTTTTTCAGCCTTCAGTTGAGACAATCCTTCATCTCCGTCTGTGGCTACACATGTCTCGTACCCGTGGTCTTCAAATAAGGTTGTCAAAAAAGTGACCATATCCGGTTCGTCGTCTATCACAAGAATTTTCTTGGGCATGAAATACCTCCTTCGCTAAACTCAAAATAGTTTTTTGCTCTCTGAAGCGAGGGCTTTAGTCAAGCCTCTTCTTTTTCCTTCCTTGAAAAAGCTGGCTAGTGGCTTTTCTGGTGTTGAATGGCAGCTAGATCTAACACCATATTAACATGTAATTTGAATCGCATGCAAACATATCACGTTCGACATGACATTATTTCTAAAATATTAGCGCAATTCTTCATTACATGATTCTAAACACTCGGATAAAAGCCAGCCCTACAGAAAGCCTATTAGTCAAGTATCAGCGCGGGAGACAACAACTCAGCCAGGTTCATGACCTTAGCGTCTATGTGATAGTGCTCTATCAACTCCTTAAGTTGGTCGGTGCAATTGTGGCACGACTGCAAGCACACATTTGCGCCCGTAGCCCTTATTTCATCCGCCTTGACCTTGGCCGCCGCCATTCTGCGGGGGGTAAATTCGGGCATTGCCAAAGCCCCGCCACCACCACCACAGCAGAAACTCTCAGCTCCGTGATGCTCCATTTCCTTGAAATCGTTGACTGCTGCGTTGATAATTATTCGAGGCTCTTCCCAGATGCCTCCAGACCTCGCGATGTTGCAGGAATCGTGATATGTGAAACGATGACCGTCCCAAACGGACTTGTCCAGTTTTATCCTTTTCTCCAGCACCAACTTCGCAAACAACTCCAGAACGCTGGTAATCTTGAAAGGAACGCCGCCAACCCAGTTGGGAAGTTCCCAGCGAAGAGCCCTGTATCCGTGGCCACACTCACCGGCAAGAAGATACTCACAGCCAAGTCTCTTGACATCCTCTACCTGCCACATTGAAAACAATTTGGCGTCGGCGTCGTTGCCGTTGAACAGGGCATAGTTTGTCAAATCCCAGTATCGTGAAGATATTGTAAAGTCTATGCCGGCGGCATTCAGAACCTTGGCCGTAGCCTGAATGGTCAATGGATAATACTTGGGTTCTCTCGGATTAAGAGTAAGAAAATACTTGGCCCCTTTTTTATCAACCGGTATGGTGAAATTCCCACAACCTTCCTCATCCTGAAGCTCTTCCTCGATCCATTCCATCGTTTCTATCATTTCATCCTGAGGAACGGCCATGTTGTTGCCGGCGTTGTAATGGGTGTCCACAGTGTCCTGTAGGTGCTGAGGGATACGTCCCACCTGCTGCATCATGCTCCGGGCTGCTCTGACCATCATTCCGTAATCAACGCCCATGGGACAGTTGAGAGTGCACCTTCTGCACATTGTGCAACCACCCCACAGCTTATCGTACATTTCATCGGCCAATTCTTTGGTTAAGGGCTGGGCGCCGACGAAATTGGGGAACAACTTGGCCATCCAGTCATAGCGGCTTTTATACCACTTTCTGAACCGGTCCGCTTTGTAGGCCGGAACAAGTGTCTTGTCCTCAGGTATGGAAACACTATAGTGACAGGCGTCGCTGCACATTCCACAATGAATGCAACCTGCAAGAGAAGCGGCCACAACTCGATTCAACTTGCTCGGAAGCATCTCTTCCATTTCTGCCAGCATTTCAGGGGTAAATTCAGTCTTGGTGGGCCAAATACGTTCTTTTTCTGCGCCCAATTTTTCCGCTTTCTCCGACATTTAAAGCCTCCGTTATATATTCTTACAAAAGTTTTACAGAGTTGGATTCCAATTAGAGTCCTTGGCTTTCTTATTGATGACACCCCTTCCACCGAAGGTTCTCCCAAAATTAACACGACCAAAAGGATAAAGTATGTAGTGTGAAATTTTGCTGAACGGAACATAAAGAAGGAAGAAAGTAGTCATCAGGAAGAATATCCACATCCATGCGGTTTCGGGCATTTTGTTGAGCCAGAAATACATGGTGATAACGCCGATGCCGAAGAAAGTCGTCATTAGTATGATGGCGAAATAATCATCCGGGGACGATATGATTCTCAGTTCCGGAGTGGTTAAGCGCCGATGAAGCCTTCTAAGACCGATGAGAAAAGCCAGAGCCATGAAGATCATGAAAATCACTGTTACCGCGGGTGTCATTAGCTGAGGCGCCAAGGGGATGAGGAAAGTTGCGCCGATAGTAAGAACGACGGCGATGTGAAAAATCATGAACTCGACATACATGAACATGTTTTTTCTGGAACTTTCCATGGACCAGGGTCTCAAAAAGTTTAGCAAAGACTCAAAAGCCCCTGCCACCCTGTCACCCTTCAATTCGGCTTTCTCAGGAGGAACAGGCTTTTTGAGCAATGTAATTATTTTAATCGTATACATAATGGCCATGAAAGCCAATGCTATGTACTGAATCTCTTCTTCCAAAAAAAGCAGAGCGTGACTTACGTTGTTTTCCATGAATCCTCTCTTTCGTGCACAATGGTATTAGATTTATCCCCGGAGGGTGGATGGCCTATTCACGGATGACGCTTGACTTTTACAGATGTAAGCCGACCAACCTGGTTTGGTTCAGGCAATTCACGACGCTTACAGACCTATTACAGGAAGACGCAGCCGATTGATTTAATTATTATTCAGAATATTGTCCTTGAGTGAACAAGTCAAGAACATTTTGTACTAAAACCAATATACTTGACAAAATTTATAAATAGACTAAAAATCAATCGAAAGAATATATCAATATAACTATATTTGTATTATTGTGTTGTTCTGGTCCTGCTTATTGGTTGTAAGTGTCGAGTTCTCCATCTATAAAGATATAGAAGAATCTTGATCAAAAATCCACTATTAAAAAGTGGTAGTCATGAAATTAAATCAATGAAGTTTGAGTAAAAAGAAAGGCTATCAAAACACTATTCAATATGAATCAGATTGAAACACCATGACGCGCCGGGAAGGGGAGTCTTCAAAATAGAATCCCCAGGCCTAATACCATAAAATTTGTTTACAATTATCTTTAGGCGTTAGAACCTATCGAAAACCCGGCAGAATTGAGAATACGCGTCATATCTCCCTTCTGACGATCAGGAATAATAATTGACTAGCGCGTCGGTAGGGTCTGTTGGTCCGTCCAATGATTCGGATGCTGAGTCATGGAATTTTTGAAAAAAATTGTTCCTCATCGCAAGGAATTGTTTTGAGGTTGGTATTTAAAAATAGGAACAAAAATTGATCATGGGTTACTTTAAACAAAGTAGTTAATGAAATAAAAATAACTCTGATTCGCTTAAAAGGAGTCAATATATTGAAAGCGCTAATTAAACTGTTTTTTATAATTTGTCTGGCTTTTGCTGGAGTGTATTTATCATGCGTTCCCCCGTTCGCTTCTTGCCATGTGGACAAGCTGTCTAAAGGCCTGCTAAACGGGTCTTTTTGCGAAATAGAGGAGCTTTTACAAAGAGGTGGGAACGTTGACGCACGTGACGGGAATGGCGACACTGCTTTGATCAAATCGGTTACTTCCGGTAATCATATCCTTGCCCAGATACTTCTGGAGAATGGGGCGGACGTCAATCAACGGGCCAGAACCACGGATACACCACTTATAATATCTGCGCGAAACGGTGATGTTGAGTTGACCAGAAAGCTATTGTCTTTTGGAGCGGATGTAGACGCAAGGGACAAAAACAATGAGACTGCTCTGATAGCCGCCGTCAATTCCGGACACAGAGCTATTGTTGAAGTGTTGCTGGACGGTGGGGCTAATTCCAATCTCCGGGACAAGAGTGGAAAAAACGCTCTGTCAGTTGCGGCTCACCTGGGCGACAAGGAATCGATCGACATTCTCCTGAAGGAGAGAAAGAACAGCCTGTCGTCAATAGCGCGAGAGGATCTTCAGCTACTGGGTTCGGATTTTCTGAATTGAGACTTGTAATCGTACGGACATTCTGAAATGGGCAAGAGGTTGCAACAACCCTTGCCAGGCGGTTCATCGCTTGCAAGTCTAATGATATTGTGACAGTCTGTGGTTGGCAAGCGCTGATAGTTGTCATCCGGGAGTCAACCAGGAAGTCAGAGTAACCGTTCCACAATCTATACATAAAGTAGGGCCAAACGATTGTCGGACACGCAGGTGACCAGAATCAGGGTGGACGATTATGAAGTCGGGATCGTAGGGTTAAAATCCGCTATAACCGAGGCATTGTCGTCTTGCTCGAAAAAGGAAGATTCAGACGTGGTGGCGGAATTACTGGAATCGCTGTC
>CAZGVM010000078.1:0-6740 GCA_964528855.1 uncultured Desulfomonile sp.
TCTAAGCTGGGAACACGCACTGAAAGGTCGGTCTGAAGAGTTCCCCAGGGGGATTTCTCCTATAAATTCGTCAGTCCTTATTTTGCAAGGCGGTAAATGCGCCATGAAAAAACAAAAGCGCCGAATACCCGCTAAAACTGGGCGAATGTTGCCACGATGGCAAGATACGGTACGATCATCTGCGGCGTTTTTTTCTCCGCCATTTTCGTTGAAACCAAAATCCCTGTTCGGGGGCTATTCTGAGCCAGCGCTCGAATAATTGGTGGAATTGAGAGCTTACCCGTATGAGGTCCGCAGTTGTGTCACCTGAAGCGGTGATGATTATTTCCGGACCAAATGTAGTGCTATAACGTCCTGGGCCAGTCCTGTAGGTGCATATTGGGAGAACACGTGCCTCACCGTCCAGCGCAAATTTGGCGAATATCTCATTGGCCGGCGCCGGTGTTCCAAAATAATCCACAAAAATACCACGCTCCGCGTCTCCTCGTTGGTCACCCAGCATGGCCAACATCTCACCGGCTTTCAGACGTTCTATCAGATCCTTGACGGACCCTTTATGAGGGAAGGTGGTAACGCCGCTATCAGTGCCCGCCCGGCTAAAGACGAATTTTGACAGAAAAGGATTCTTGAGCCCTGTTGCTATGAGGTTGGTTTTGAATCCACAGAACTTAACTGATGCCGCGCTAACCTCAAAACATCCAAAATGTGACGTTAACAGACATATTCCTTCCACTCCGGGGCACATGGCCAGATTGAAATCCTTGTTACCAGCATAAGTAATACGTCTGGACATTTCTTCCTGGTTCCAGTGACGGATCAGGAAAAACTCAACCACCAAAAGCCCAAGGTGTTCAAAACTTTTGAAAGCGGTCCTTTGTATCCATTCCGGAGTTTCCTCAGCCCCAAATGCTATTGTGAGATTTTCCATTACTGCCTCACGTCGGTCCATTAATATCAGCCACACAACTCGCCCAAGGAATCGTCCAAAACTGTAAGCCCAATTCTCGGGAATCGTAACCAAAATACGTTCAATCACCAGTGCCATCAAGTATACGGAGTAATCTGAAAAAAGACCGAATGATATTTTTCTCATTAACATTCCCTCAAATTTGTAGAGCTTCTAATTAACATACTGGTATAATTTCATCAAAACAAATTATTAAGCGATAAAATAAAATATAATGTTATATATTAAGAATAATACCTTGAATTTAAATGTAAATTAAATATAAATATATTGTGTGATTCCATGCGGAGCCTGATTGTTCTACATGCCGGCCTTTAACGGCATGTTTTGGCGTGACAGGACAGGTGTTCATTTTTAGGTTTTTTATTTGATTCTCAGTCCATGTGGATAAAACGCATGCGAAATCACGTTAATGCAAGAGCGTGAGCAAATAATGAGAAAAATATCAAACGGCTCAGTGGGATTTCCGATTTTAACAAACAAGGATACCTATCCTGGATGTTCGATTGCTTTTGCTGTAACGTGTTTAATCATCTGTATGATGTCATGCTCCTGCTCAAAAAAGTTGACCAACTCGGGTATGCCTTTTGATATGGACAAGATTGCGTTTGAAAGCGTTTCAGGAACTGACGAAGACTGGAAGGAGAAAGGAGTCCAGTTGGCACGTCGCAAGGAATATTCACAGGCCATAGAAGCCTTTTCCAGACATATCGAGCAGGCGCCAAAGGATTCTTTTGGATATAACGCATTGGCGGTTTGCTACAAGAACATTGGTGATCCGCAATCGGCCATGAGAAATTATGAAAAGGCCCTGGATCTGTCTTCCGGCGGGGAGTACAGGGCCAAGGTGCTCGGGAATATTGGAAACATGTATTTTTCCAGCGGTAAGATGCAGGCTGCCCTGGGGTTTTACAAAGATGCGGCCGCGGAATTTGAGGACAACCCTTTCTATGTTATCCTGATTGCCCGGACTTTCGTAAGCATGAACGATTTTGATCGTGCACGCAAGGCTTTAAGTCAGGCTGAGCCAAATATCGGCAAACTGGAAAATTATGAAAGGGAGGAAGACCGTGGATTGGGTTATTATCTGTTGGCTCAATCCTACGCTGCTTTAAATGATGAAGAAAAGCTACTGGAAAATCTGGATAAGGCTCTAAAGGTGAACGCTTCAAGATTTCTTTACAGGGTCCAACAGGATTCTTCAGAGGAGACCAACCTCCTTTATACATTAACGGATGATCCAAAATTTCTCGGGTTGATAAGAAAATATTCAGTCAGGGTAAGCAATTGAAACTCAAGCGATAAAATGAGAAGACATTTGTTGTGTGTTTGAATTGTTTATTCTAGACATTGTGACACTTACGATACATACTTGTCAAACAGGCAAAAATTACTATTGACTGAGCGCCGGGAGGCTAGGCAGTGTTTGATAGCGCAACTAAGGACAGAATCGGTGAATTATTATTCAATGCAGGCGAAATATACTGGGAAGTCGATACCAATTTCAAAGTCACTTTTTCAAACGATTTGCTTGAACAATATTTTGGTCCTTGTGATGGTAGAGCTTGCTACGAATACATTTCCAAGGGAGCAGAGGTCTGCCCAGAATGTCCTGTGGCCGAGGTCCTGTCCGGGAAGCCTCGCGCTCGTAGCGAGAAAAAGAGAATCGATGTCAACGGTAACGAAGTCTGGCTTGAAACAACCGCTACCCCGATCAGGGATGCTGATGGGAAAACAGTAGGTGTACGCCAACTTTCCTCAGATGTGACTCAAAGAAAAAGAGACGAGGATTGGTTGAGAGACTCCGAGCGTCTTTACCGTAACCTGGTTGAGCAGTCTCCGGATGTTTTATTTTCTCTGGATTCCCGTGGACGGTTTTCATTTGTGAATCCCAGGATTGAAACATTTCTTGGATACCCGGTAAGTGAGGTTCTGGAGACGCCACTGAGGGATTACGTGGCGGCGGAAGATCGCCACAAACTTGATACCCTGGAATCACTTGAACCGGAAACCATCTGGGATGAAGAAGTAGCTGTGCTTGACCGTGACGTGGCGCGAAAAATAGCCAGAATTCGCATCAAGACATCGGTCAACGAGGTCGATCACCTGAATGGATATGACGGGGTGATGCGAGACCGAACCCTGCGAAGAAAGCTCGAAGAAGAACTTAAAGCTTCAAAAGCGGCCTTGGTTGAGAAAATCAAGATAATCGACGAATTGTACGAGCACATAGTTGAATCCGGCAAATGTAAGGCGATAGAGGACCACACGGCAGAAGTGGCTCATGAGCTTCGTCAACCATTGGCCATCATCGGAGGTTTTGCACGGAGGCTTGGCAGGGCGTTAAACAGTGAGGAGTCCATTGACCATGAAAAACAACGTCAATACGTCTCTATCATTGTCACTGAGATTCAAAGGCTGGAAAAAATTCTCGACCGGCTCATCGAGTTTACTAAAAGAAGTAACGTGAGGTTACAACGACTTAACCCGAATGATTTGATCAAATATATATTGGACATAACCGAAGGTCGCGCTTTCGAAAAAGGGGTGACTGTTGAAGCAAACCTGGGACCTGAGATCGGAGACATACCTGTTGATCCCGGTCGTTTTCAGCAACTGGTGCTCAACCTGTTGTCAAACGCCATAGAAGCCAGTCCTCATGGTGGTGTCATCAATATTGAAACCGGCTGTTCAATCCCTAGCGACAAAGCCTTGAAAGTAGGAGAATTAGAGTCAGATATCTATTTCGAAATGAAAATCAGCAACAAGGGTCCGGTAATACCTCCGGAGGCTTTACAAAACGTTTTTAACCCGTTCTTTACCACCAAGGAGCATGGCACTGGTCTGGGGTTGACGGTCACAAAGAAAATTGTTGAGGACCATGCCGGCTCGATTTCTCTGAAGTCAGATGAAAACGGCACTGTCTTCAGAATCTGGTTGCCGCTGACCGAAACGGAAGAGTTGAAAGGCATTTGCTATTATGCGCCGAACAACCACAATTGATGGTCTCTCGCTGGTCCATGAGTCCCGTTCAATATCTGTGCGGTCCCCTGAAAGGGTGGGCAGTAAATCGGGCCGCTCAGGAAAGCGACAAGTCGTTCAAAGCGGACTGTACGTCCGGGAGTTTTGACCATTTTTTTTGCCGGATCACGGTAAGGCAAAATTTAGTTATCATAACGGCGTTCGGCGTCCTGGCCGAGGACCACTTCGTGAGGAGCGCAACTTGAACAACCTTCAGACTTTTCGGTTTCCCACTCCGAACAAACGTCTGATGCCTTGGAGGGCCGAGCCTCAATTATTTCCAGGGTGTACTTCAGGGGACAACCGGCAAGTGGGTGATTAAAATCAATCACTATGTCGTTTTCCCTAACTTCCTTGATTATTACAGTGTCAGGACCCTCGTCCGTGTTTGTGACTACGGAAATCTCCATTCCGGGATATGGATAGAAACCCTCCGGAAAATGGAACTCTTTTTTGTCTTTTATCACAACGAAGTCTTCCCTGCGTTCCCCGAAAGCCTCTTCGGCCGGCACCGTAAATGACATGCTCTCTCCTGCGGTATGTCCGAGGAGTCGCTTTTCAAGTCCTGGAATTACCTGCCTGTACCCTGTTACAAAGTCCATGATCTCAGGATTTTCAGCCCCTTTCAGCATTGGACCGTTTTCTACCCTGACCTGGTATCGTATTTTGACAAAACTGCTTGAATCACATATTTTAAACACTTGACCCGTGCCGTTGTTACCCATGAAGAGTTCCTCCATTTATAATGAAAACGTTTATTTTTATAATAATCATCTCATCCAACATCGGACAAGCCTTTCTAAGCCCTTGGCTTCCAACGATGGGGATGTTGTGCATACCTGTTTAAATTCCGGGCACCGGTCCTGAAACCTGCAACCCGGCGGCAGTTTCCTCAGGTCTGGAACCTTGCCGGGAATAACGTGCAATCGGTGTCTCCCGGACTGTGTGGAATCAATGTTCGACTGAGGCAGGGATTTCAGCAAGCCGATTGTGTACGGATGCAAAGGTTCCTGGAAGAGTTGATCTACCGGGGCCTCCTCGACAATCACGCCTGCATACATAACTGCAACCCTATCGGCCGTTTGCGCCACCACGCCGAGATCATGAGTTATCAGGATTATTCCTGTGCCCAGCCTGTCCCTTATGTCATTCATCAAGTCAAGTATTTGGGCCTGAATGGTGACATCAAGAGCCGTAGTGGGCTCGTCTGCCAACATTAATTCAGGGTCACAGGCCAGCGCCATGGCGATCATAACGCGTTGCCGCATGCCTCCGCTGAGCTGATGAGGGTAATCACGGGCTCTCTGTTCGGGAGCAGGAATCCCGACTTTCTTGAGCATTTCCACTGCGGCGTCACGAGCCTGAGTCTTGCCCATATTTTTATGAATCCTGAAGACCTCTCCGATCTGGTCTTCCACCCTGAAGACCGGATTCAGAGATGTCATGGGTTCCTGGAAGATCATTGATATGTCGTTGCCGCGCACTGATCTCATTTCAGCCTCGGACAAAGCCAGGAGATCTACTTCGTTGAAAAGGATTTTCCCGGCTACAATCCGTCCCGGAGGACTCTGAATCAGGCGCATTATTGAAAGAGCCGTGACGCTTTTGCCACAGCCGGATTCGCCGACAAGACCAACGATCTCGCCTTTAGCCATGGACAAATTAAGGCCATCAACAGCCGCAGCTTCACCTTCATCCGATTGAAAGACAGTTCTTAATCCGGTTATATTTAAAAGGTGTGACATAATCTTTAATCTTCGGAGGAAAAATATCTCTTGTTAAAAGCAGACGCCTGAAGAACACATGCCTGTTTAGACATCCAAATGAGGCAAAATGAAATAGGATCCAAAGAATCCGGCGCCAAAACAAAGCAAAGACACCAGCAGCGCCATGACCAGAAAAGAACTCTTGGACAGGAATGCGTCGAGAGCGGAGCACAGCCAGACGCCCACCGCTACCAGAAGGGCAGGGGTTTGAATATCATATTGTTCATTCTGGGCCACAAAAAGAGGGGTTATATATATAGCCGTGTTAAGCAGGAACAATAGTCCGGCAAATATCCTGCCTCTGGCAATCTGCCCCAGACCTGGAAATATCAGGGACATGACGGCATAAAATATCCTGGACTTGCTTTTTTTTATTGTAGGGTTTTCCGCTTTGGAATCCATTAAGACCTCCGGCCAATAAATCAGCCCTCGCTCCCTATAATGCAATACTCACTTTAAGTCAAACCATCTGCCGCTAAAATGATCAAGATGATTGACGAGAATTTCTACCCCTTTTACAGGCAGCGATGCGCAGCAAAAGATCATGAATGATTTAAAACGGGCATAATCAAACTGAATCAAGAATTGATGACTCCCAGTCCATGAAAACGATCAAAAGCCATATCTTGAACGTGTTGTCCTGTTTACCGAGCAGGTGTTGAGTCCATATCTCCTTGACAAAATCGTTGTCAAAACGGATGTAACGCCGACCAAAGAGCTTTCTGCCGGCCCATTGACGTAAATCCTTTCTGAACCATTCACCCAGAGGGACCTGGAATCCGTATTTGGATCTGTTGATTATGCTCCTGGGAACCAATCCCTTGGCGGCGTCACGCAGAATCCTCTTGCCTGTCATTCCGGATATCTTGAATTCAAGCGGTAAACGGCAGGCCAGCTCGACAACCCTGTGATCGAGAAGTGGACACCGAACTTCCAGTGAATGCGCCATGCTCATTCTATCAACCTTGGTCAGGATGTCTTCAGCC
>CAZGVM010000078.1:6750-14005 GCA_964528855.1 uncultured Desulfomonile sp.
CCAGATATGTGCCGATGTCTGTGAACATCATGGAGTGAACGGGCCCAAGTCTGAGGTAGGATCTGGCCGTGTCAATGACGGGATCTGACTCCACATTGTAGTCAATACCGGTGAGTCTGTGGACTTCATCCCGAGAGAAAGTCCTTGGGATTAAGGCCAACGGTTCTCTCCGCATTCTCTCTGATGCCTTAATAAATAATTTTAGCTTCTTGGTGAAACTTGTGCCGTAATAACTGGTGGTTTCCGGAGCCTTGTTAATGAGGGGCTCGAATACGAATTTCCTGAATGGCGATGGACAGGAATCGTAAACTGACTGCATTTTTCTGGCAAGATACCTCTCGTAACCGCCGAAGAGTTCATCACCACCGTCTCCTGACAACGCCACCGTAACCTTTTCCCTGGTTTTTTGGCTCAGAATCCATGTAGGAAGCGCAGAAGAATCGCCGAAGGGCTCTCCGAAATGGAAAGCCAAGTGTGGGAATATGGCTTCCACGTTGTAGCCCGCCTCACTCTCCGTATGGTCGGTGTCCAGCTCCCTGGCAGCCAGTCTGGACCATCTGGATTCGTCATGACTGGTGTTGGGAAATGACACACTGAATGTCTTGACCTGACGATTGCTGCCGTGTTTCATCATCGAAGCAACTAAAGTCGAGTCCAAGCCACCACTTAGAAAAGCTCCGAGCGGAACATCGGAAATCAGACGCATCTGCGTGGCGTCCAGCAGCGTCTGTTTGAGTTCCTCAACCTTGGTTTCATATTTCAAATCATCCTCAGGTTCAGGAACACTCCAGTAACGTTCAATCCTGAAGCTTGACGGTGAGAAAAAAGCCTTGTGGCCCGCCGGCAGTTTCATCACGCCACGGAAAATGGTGTGTGGCGCAGGTATGAAATCGTACATGAAGTATTCAAACAAAGCCTGGTTGTCTAAATCCCGCGGCGTATCAGGATCGCTGATGAGGGCATAAAGCTCCGACGCGAAACCAAGGCTGGCTCCGGTCTTGTAATAGTATAGCGGCTTTTTGCCTAATCGATCCCTGGCCATGAAAAGACTCTGATTAGTCTCATTCCAGATGGCCAGGCTGAACATGCCGTTGAAAAAACCCAGCATCGCATCACCGTATTCGATGTAGGACTTGAGAGCCACCTCCGTGTCTGACCTGGTCCTGAAACGGTGACCACGACTCTCCAGATCGCTCCTTATTTCAAGGAAATTATATATTTCACCGTTAAAAACAATGGCCATATCACCATCTTCGGAGACCATCGGCTGTTTGGCCGAATCCGAAAGATCAAGTATTGACAGTCTTCTATGCCCAAGGGCGCAACTTCCGAAAGCAAGAACGCCCGACATATCCGGTCCTCGATGAACGAGCCTTTCAGTCATCATCTCTACAATAGGCGCCGCATTACGCTTTCTGAAGTCAACAATTCCTGCAATTCCACACATATCAAATATCTTCCTCAACAGTCTTGTCTGTGTATACGCTAATAACAATCGTTTTTCTTGACATTTAAGCCATTTTATGAAAGTTGTTTGTTGCTATTGGAGTCAACGGTTTGTATCTAATGGCGCAAATGTGACGCATAGGAGTTGGGTCATGGTCCAGGTCAGATGCCCCGAATGTGGTTACCTCCAAAGTCTCTCTGAGGAGAGATTCTTATCAATACCAGAGGATTTTCTCAACTGTCCCCACTGTCACGCGCGTGTTCCCAAGAAATGGGGTCCCTGTAACGCCGATAACGTGCCGGATGAGGCTCGCCACAAAATGTCGGCATTTGCAGGCCGGATACTCAATGGCGGTGTGATAGCCAAGGAGGTGGCGCATGCCCTGGAATCGCTTATCAGGAGATACGGACCTTTTGAGTCTTGCTACAAGGCTTTGGGTATAGGATACACCAAACTGCGGGATTTCAAAAAGGCCGAAGAATTTTTGAGTCTTTCTCTCGAACATGATGGTCCCGACACTGAGGTGGACAAGTATCGCCTGGAGACGCTGATAGGGCTGGAGAGGTATCTGGAAGCCAAGGAGACAGGTTTTAAATTGCTTAAGGATGCAGAAGCCTCCGGAGACGATGTAGCCAGAACGGCACTGGCTTTATTAAATCTGGAAGAAACAGAACAAGCCGGTGAATTGCTTAAGTCATATCCGATCATAGACACCACATCACCAGCGGCCAGGCAGCTCAAACGACAGCTCGCAAAAGCAGCAGGCGCCAACTTTGGGGCAAAGTTAAAACAAAAGGTCAATTTGAAGCGTTTTTTTGGTGAGTCAGGAAAGGATGGCCTAAAATCCTTGACTGAGCGCGCAATGAATCTTTTCAGCTCCAACTCGGAATCAATCCCTGAATCAAGCGGTCCGGAGAGAGACGAACCTAAAGTAGAGACATTTTCATCCACTGCAGAACGAAAGGCCGATTCACCGGGGGACATTAATCCAAAAGTCGAATACTGGATTTACAGCCCTCAATCGGAAATTCCTAAATGGGATGATGTAAAGCGCAGTTTTGGTCAGGCGATTTCCTCCATGCCTGCAAGGGCCAGAGCGTATAAGTTGCTAGAATCGTTGATAGCATCCAATGATTTGAACATTGAATATATACTACGTTCCGACGCCGAGGAGTTATTTGACTACCCTGAAGAATTGATCAGGTTGAATTCTCGCAACTTTAACGAGGAAGATCTCGAGTTATTGAGTCATTCACAAATGATTGTCAGGATGGACTTGACGCCGAGTTCCTCATGGGGGGTTGAGAGTCTCAGATTGATAGTGAGCTTTGTGGAGGGACTGAGGAAACTGACTGACGGGATAGTTCAGGACGCCATTTCTCATACTCTCTGGGGATTGGATTCATGGCTGGAATTTACGAACAAACCGGTCAATGAGGTTTTTGAAGACCACTTGCACATTGAAGCCCTGGATGAGGACGGAAATATATGGATGCATACACATGGAATGCTAAAATTTGGTTTACCGGATGTCGAACTGGAAGGCGTTCCTGAGAGTTTCAAGAAGCAAGGAAGAGAATTGCTGGTGATGGCGGCCTCCGGTCTGGTGGAGAGAAAAATCCTGAACAAACGCTTGTCCGGAGAATTGTCGTTATTTCATGGGGCCATTTCGGCCAATTATTTATGGAGGCCGGCGGATGACGAGGGCCATTTCCCGGATGGTGTTTTTTCACTTGACATATTTGTAAGTAGTGATGATTCAGATCGACCGGAATCTTTGATTGACGCCCTCAGGCTTGTGGAATCAGGGGACAGTGTTCGCGAGAGAGTGCCAGTCCTTCAGGAAGGGGCCATGAACAGGGCACGCTGGGGAAGCCCGACCCCCAGATTGGATGACGCAAGGAACAGAATCATCGAGGCCCACCGAAAAGCGAGAGAGAGACTGGAAGATTTCAGGATGAGTTTTGAGGATTACTCCGATGACGAGGGCCAGGTTCACGCAGTCAAGGTGGGGTTCCCAGCGACTGACGGCAAGCGCGAATGGATGTGGGTCTCTCTGGCGGATTGGAACAATGGGGCGCTATCAGGGCGCCTGGAAAATACACCGGTAGTAAGAACCGACCTATATAAAGGATGCCCAGTCGAGGTTGATGAGTCAGACATCTTTGACTGGGCCATTTCAAGCGATGGCAAAATTATCAGTGGCGCATTTACCGAGACGATAAACAAATGATCAGGCGCTCATTTAAATTAAGTTGACTGTCGGACCCAAATTGCGCCCTGAGCATGCAGCGATGCAATTTGTCCTGAATCGTAACCGACTGACTCAAGGGCTTGCTGGGTGTGTTCCCCGAATTCATAGGCCTCAGACCTTACGTTACCCGGTGTTTTGGATAGCTTGGGAACTATTCCCGGTTCGAACAAACCTTCCGGGTTCTTCCTGACTGCTTCCCTGATGTTGAAATGATCATCGTTGGGAAGTTCAGAGACGTAATTCACCGGAGCCACACAGTCGTTGGGGTCATTCAGGATGTCTGTCCACTCACTGAGAGTCTTTCCTCGAAAAATGTCCTCAAGATCTTTGCCGTTTCTGTCACTTGATTCCGGGTCGTACTGTTTGTCGATCAAGTCCGGGCGTCCCAGTTTCTGGACAAGTCCAGTCCACAGGTGGGGTTCCAGAGGCCCCACTGTCAGGTGCCGATCATCCCTGGTTTTATATATTCTGTAACACGGATACCATTTGGGTGAATCATTCGATAATCGACCGGGAAATGTGGAGCCCGAAAAAGTGAAGGACAGCGGGACCGCCAGTAGAGAAATCAGGCCATCGGTCATTGAAGCGTCGATGTACTGACCCATGCCTGTTTTTTGCCTTGAGATCAAAGCTGCAAGTATCCCGATTGCCGCAAACAGACTGCCGGAAAGGTCAGCCATCTGGAAGTTCGGCATTACAGGTTGGCCTTGAGAGTCCCGAAGAAGATCAAGCAGTCCTGAAGCGCCCATGTAGTTCATGTCGTGACCGGCCTTGTTTGCCAGTGTGCCTGTCTGCCCGTATCCCGTCAGAGAGCAATACACTATTCCAGGATTAAGGTTCTTGATCGTGTCGTAATCGACACCGAGTTTTATGGTCACTCCAGGTCGAAATCCTTCAATCATGGCGTCGGCCTTCTTGACCAGTTTGTAAAATGTTTCTCTGCCCGCTTCCTTTGATAAGTCTATGGACACATGCTTTTTGTTGCGGCGTGTCATTTGAACAATGCCGAGCACGTCACTTTCCCGGAAACGTGGCCCCTCAACTACGGTAACTTCCGCACCGTGATCGGCCAGGATAGTGGTGCAAAATGGTCCAGGCAATAAACGGCTCAAATCAATAACTTTTATTCCATCCAACGCAGGCACTGAAAGACTCCTTATAATACCCGTGCTACCGGAGCTTTGTCTGAAAGGGCGGACCAGGCTGTGAGAATAACTGAAACAACATCTGAATTAACCCTACAGGACTGGTAAGCGGCAGCCTGTAAGCCCATGACAGGGTGAACGCATGTATTTTATTTCATCACTTTTTAAGTAGTTGAGAAAAAAGACTAAAATGATGACATTTCTGCATGGTCGTGTCCGAACTTCTGATCCGGAAAGAACGGATTTTCAAGGTTTGTAATACATCAGGTTTCTGGCAAAAGGCCTGACTGCCTCTATCAGACCTTTGATTTGTTCATTGTCCATAGGCTCAAATTTATTGGCAATCTGCACATTTTCTTCAACATGCCTGATTGTGTCGCATCCTATGACAGCCAGTGACACAGGGTATGACAGGGCAAACCGGTAAAAGGGTTCCATGTTGTGGAACCACGGTATTTTCTGGGCAAGTCCGCGAAAATACACTTTCATGGCAATCACTCCCATTTTCCGGGCGACGGCTTCAGGCAGGACGATGTCCATGAAACTGTTGTGAGTCGGTTCGGCTGGATTGACAGGCATCAACACGGTATCAAAGTCAAAAAGTGAGAGACATTTTTTTAGAATGCCCGGGTCATGATGTCCGGTCACTCCGACGAATCGTGTCAAACCTCTCTCTTTGGCCCAGGCAAATGCTTCAATAGCGCCCCCAGGACCGAATATCAAATCTATGTCCTGTTCAGTCCGCACATCGTGAACCTGCCAGAGGTCCATGTGATCGGTTCTCATGTTCTGGAGCGTTTCCGAAAGATGCGTTAATGCGCCGTCCCTGTCTCTCGCATGCGATTTGCTGGTCAGAAAGATGTCATTTCGTCTTTCCCCGAGCGCTAAACCGTAATAATACTCGCTACCGGAATAAGCTCGGGCCGACTCAAAATAATTGACTCCCAGATCGAGAGCCCTGTTCACCAACTGGTAGGCTTGATCGTCAAAATCAAATGTCCTGAGTATTCCTTCTCCCCCGAGTCCAAGAATGGTGACTTTTTCGCCCGTCTTGCCCAAGGTTCTAACTGGAATTGTCATGGCTTTGCCTCAAGAGCTTGAACGCCCGGTTATCAACCCCATGTCACAAGACCCATGGAGAGTGGGTTAAACAGATAAGGGTGAAATGGGGTGACTCGAACCTTGTAGGCATAAACCCCTGTCTCTTCACAGTCCACATTTGCTTTGAACCGCCACACGCTTTCTTGTCCCGCCCCATCAGTCATCATTGCCGTGATATTGCGGCTAACCATTTTTTCAGATTCCTGTCCTGAGCCCACAACTCCGTAACACAAATCTACTACAATCTCTTCATTCCTGATCTGGCCAAGATTTATATCAGCCCTGACTTCAATAGTGTCTCCCAATGAAACCCTGTCTCCTTTGGGCAGGCTGACGTCCAGAACCCTGACATCTTTCCAGAGGGATTTCATCCTTTGTTTCCAGTCCCTGAGTTCAATGGCTCGCGCCTGCCTGTTTTCCCCAAGTATCTGATGCGCAAAGCCGGCCTGAACATAATATTCTTCCATGTACTGCTCGATCATGCGATGAGAGTTAAAGAACCCAGAGACCTTGGCCATGCTGTTCTTCATCATCTCTATCCACTTATGGGGCAAGCCATCGGGGCCACGATCAAAAAATGTCGGAATAACCTTCTCCTCAAGAATATCGTAAATTTCCTCGGCTTCCAGTTGATCTTGGTAATCAGGGTCGTGATAGTCTTCTTCTGATCCTATCGCCCAACCGTTGGTTCCATCAAAGGCCTCAGGCCACCAGCCATCCAGAATGCTCATGTTGAGAACTCCGTTGGCGGCCGCCTTCATGCCCGATGTGCCGCAGGCCTCCCTCAGTCGTCGTGGATTGTTAAGCCACACGTCACATCCCTGAATCAGGTATCTTGCAACGTTTATGTCATAGTCCTCGATGAAGACCAGGTTACGCCTGAAGCCCTCCGATCTTGATAAGTGTACGACATCCTTGATGATCTCCTTGCCAAGCATGTCTCTGGGGTGAGCTTTGCCCGCGAATATGAACTGAACTGGTCTACGTTTATCCGACATCAGCCTCAACAGACGATCAGGATCTGACAATATAAGCGAGGCCCGTTTATATGGGGCAAACCGCCTGGCAAAACCGATGGTGAGGGCTTCAGGATTCAAGAACTCTCTGGCCCGTTTTCTGTCGAGCGTTGAGCCTCCACTGGTTCGCATTTGTCTCACCAGTCGCCTGCGGCAGAACCCGACTAGCCTCTCACGCCTGGTTTCATGCACACTCCATATCTGCTCGTGGGGAATGCTGTAAACACGAGACCAGATTTTTGTGTTGTCCGGTTCTTCGACCCAATCTTCACCAAGATACCTGTCGAAAAGA
>CAZGVM010000079.1:0-13923 GCA_964528855.1 uncultured Desulfomonile sp.
TTCGAAAACACTCTTCAGACAACTGACTCCTTGACGATGACCGCCACGAAAATAATGGCCAAGGCGTGGGAAGAAAAACTGGCCAGCAAGGACAATCTCTTCGATGAAGCCATTGAAAAACAGTGGACCGAGCAGTGGCTATTCTTTGCGAATTCTACCAGGCTCGCTTCTGCAATGGCCGGAACGGATTATGGTGTTTTTGACAATGGTCGTCACTTCCTGACCAAGAATATTCAGGAAATGTTGGACAGAATGCAGTTTTTGAGATCAATCAGGAAATCCGGAAAATGATTTCGGCTGATTCAAATTAAAACCAGGAGGCTAGAAATGGATAAAACAGTATGGAAGTGCCCTAAATGTGGATACACCTTTGAAGCTGAAGCTACTCAGGCTCCACCTGAGACATGCGTGATGTGTAAGGAGAAATGCCAGTTCGTCAATGTCACCTGTTATGTTCCTGAGTGCGGATTCCAGGGTCAGGATCCCAGACTCGGATGACAAGATGACTTTCGTCTCGAATTGATAGGTTACCAGGATTAATTAAGTTTTACGGAGTTGTTTAAACATGAATAAGGTGTTGTTAGTTGCCTTCAATGGCGAATTGGTATGTTTTGCCCATGTGCTGCTTAACGCCCTGGACATGCATTCGAAAGGTTTTAGTGTCAAAATAGTGATAGAGGGAACGGCGGTACAGCTCGTGCCCGAACTGGAAAAAGAAGAAAACCCCTTTAGGGCTTTGTATAGACAGGCAAAAGAAATGAACCTTGTTGAAGGGGTTTGCAAGGCTTGTTCAGCTCAAATGAAAACGCTTGATCAGGTGGAAAAGGCCGGTTTGACTCTTCTTGGAGACATGAAAGGGCATCCATCTATCGGAAGATACATGACAGAAGGTTTTACGGTCATAACATTTTAATTGCTTAAGGAACGCAACCAAATGAAAGCATTGGGGATTTACGGAAGTCCTAGAAAAGGCGGCAACAGCGACCTCTTACTGGAAGAAGTTCTGAAAGGAGCGCAATCCCAGGGCGCTGAAATCTCAACCATACGTCCTTTCAAAATGGACATTCAAGCCTGCAGCGAATGCGGTGGCTGCGATAAAACGGGAATTTGCATAATAAAGGACGATATGCAGGCGCTTTACCCGCAGTTGGAGGAGGCGGACATCATATTCATGGCGACTCCCATGTTTTTTTATGGAATGCCTTCCACCCTCAAAGCTCTTATAGATCGGTGTCAGGCTCTCTGGAACAAGAGGATGCTGACCAAGCCTCCGGAGAAAAGAAAGAGTTATGACAGCGGCAGTGGTTACATGGTGGCTATTGGGGCCACTAAAGGGGCGAACTTGTTCGAAGGGGCTCATCTGGTTGCAAAATATTTCTTCGATGCTTTGGACATGAGTTACGAAGGAAGCGTTTGTGTCAAAAAAGTCGAAGGAAAAGGCGACATCAAGAACAAGCCCGACGAATTGAAGGCTGCCTTTGAATTTGGCAGTCAGGCGGTATTGAACAAAAAGTGATAATCGGTCTCACGCATAAATTGGAGACATTTGGGCAGCAGCATTAATTCTCAGTCAGCGGAAATTTTTCGCTGACAACATTCCTTAATTGGCCGGGAGCTTAAGATATGGCTAAATCGCTAGTTGTTTATGCCACCAGATCAGGTCAGACTCAAAGTATTGCCGATCTTGTAGCGGAAGGGATTCGCTTTACCGGAGCGGACGCAGTGGTGATGAATGTCACAGGTGTGACAAAAGAGGTTGATCTTGAAGGCTACGACGCCTACGTTTTTGGATCCGCCACATACCATGGCGAAATGATGCAGTCTATGAAGACAATGCTGTTTCTGGCAGCCAAGCTTAATCTGGAAGGTAAGGCCGCAGGCTCGTTTGGGGCTTTTGGGTGGAGCGGTGAAGCGCCTGATCGCATTTACGAGACCATGGAAAACATCTTTAAAATGGATATGGTCGGGACGCCATTGAGACTCAAATCATCATCCTTACAGGGTGGTTTGCAAATGGCCCAGGACTATGGCCGCGCAATCGGCAAGAAAATTACCGGCAAATGACAGGACCGTTTCTGTAACGTTCAAGATGGCTGTCATTCTAGTATGGAATCACTGATCGTTAAGCCTCTGATTGAGGTTCAGTTCTAAGAAAGGAGAAATTTCATGGAAAAGTATGTTTGCCAGGTTTGTGGTTATGTTTATGATCCGTCGGTGGGAGATCCGGATAATGGAGTAGCCGCTGGAACTTCTTTCGCTGACGTGCCGGGAGATTGGGCATGTCCTGTTTGTGGAGCCGACAAAGATTCCTTCTCACCGGAGTAGGAAACTCTCTGCTCCGGAGCAGGTGATGTGAAGTTCATCAATCGGAGACAATTAGTGGTCGGTTGTTGACCCTGTATTTTAACGACATGCCATTACGGCTCCGGGGCAGGGAATGAGCTTTCCCATGGAAAGCAAATAACGGAGGACTGAATTGCGAATACCTGTAGACGTTGTAGATGGGATAAAATGGGTTGGGGCCATTGACTGGGCTATCCGTGATTTTCATGGATACTCAACATACAAAGGAACGACCTATAATTCCTTTCTTGCTCTTGACGATAAAGTAGCCCTTTTTGATGGGGTAAAGAAGCCCTTCAAAATGGATCTGCTTCACAATATTTACAAAATAATCGATCCGACTAAAATCGACTATTTAATAGTGAATCATGTCGAGCCGGATCATTCCGGAACGATTCCTGAGTTAATGGATATCATAAAGCCTGAGAAGCTTTTCTGTTCCGCCCGTGGGAAAAAGGCCCTGATTGATCACTATCACAGGGAAGACTGGCCCTATGAAGTTGTAGAAAGTGGTCAGGAACTGAAGTTGGGGAAACGAACGGTATCCTTTCTGGAAACACGCATGTTGCATTGGCCAGACAGCATGATGTCCTATATCAAGGAAGATGCGCTGCTTATATCCAGTGACGGCTTTGGTCAACACTGGGCGACTAGCGAGCGTTTCAACGATCAGGTCGATACAGGCGAATTGATGGCTCACGCCGCAAAGTATTACGCCAATATCTTACTTCCGTATTCTCACCTCATCAAAAAGCTGGTCGAAGATGTGCAGAAGATGGATCTGAAAATCGACATGATATTGCCCGATCATGGGCTTATCTGGAGGAAGAACCCGCTTCAGATAGTGGAAGCTTATTACAGGTGGGCCAAGCAGGAAACGGTGGACAAGGCCCTGGTTGTTTACGACACCATGTGGCACAGTACGGAAATGATGGCCAAAGCGGTGGCTGACGGTCTCGCGGAAAAAGGCGTAAGCGTAAGACTCATGGACCTGGCTGTGGAACACCGAAGCGACATAATTGCTCAACTTCTTGACACCAAAGCCATAGTGCTGGGATCTGCAACTCTTAACAATGGAATGCTCCCGAGGATGGCGGACCTGCTTTGTTACATGAAAGGCCTCAAGCCTCTGAACAAGATCGGAGCCGCTTTTGGTTCCTATGGATGGAGTGGTGAAGCCCCCAAACACATTACGAAGGCGTTGGAGGAGATGAAATTCCAGACTTTTGCTCCTGTCAGCATACAATTTGCTCCGAACCACGAATCCCTTAAAAAATGTGTGGATCTTGGCCGTGAAATTGGTTCGGCCATCAAGCAAGGCTCTGAAGCCTAAACATTTTGGTCGTGTGTGACTAACCATGTCAACCAAACCTGACGCTTGCGGAGGACGGAATCTCAAACGGCTAGTGTTGGATATCCTACGTCGCCAATGCTGGAAAGATTGCGCCGACGGCATTTTGGCACTACCGGAACGTCAGGTCATAAATCCATTAATTTCCCTGATGCTGCATAATGACCCAATTATCAAATGGCGGGCCATTATTGCAATCGGAGAAGTCGTGAACCAACTGGCTTCATCGGATATGGAGGGAGCGCGAATAATCATGCGTCGATTCATGTGGAGTTTAAATGACGAATCGGGAGGCATAGGTTGGGGAGCGCCCGAAGCGATGTGCGCATGCATCGCGAGGAATGGGAAAATTGCTAATGAATTTGGCCATATTGTTGTCTCCTATTTGAATCCGGATGGAAACTATCTTGAGTATGAACCGCTTCAAAGGGGTCTGCTCTGGGGCATTGTCCACGTGGCTCGAACATCTCCGGATGTTTTCTCGGCGGCCAAGCCCTTTTTGATCAGTTACCTGAATTCCGGGGATGCTCATGTAAAAGGCCTGGCGATCATGGCTCTCAATTTGCTTGGGGTTAAAGAGTCAGTGGAAAAGCTCGGTGATCTGGTGTCTGATGACAGCTGCTTCTCCACCTATGTAGATGGTGGAGTTAAGACCTTCACGGTTGGGGAAAAAGCCTCTGAGGCTTCAAAAGCATTGCGGAAAAATTGATATTTCAAAGTTAAAACAGGCTGTGCGTATTTAAAAAAATAAAGAAAGGGGGCAGCCTCACATGGACGCGATCTTCTTATCGAGATTGCAGTTTGCCGTAGCCACTTTGTTCCACTTCATTTTTGTGCCGTTGACCTTGGGGTTATCAATTCTGGTAGCCATCATGGAGACTAAATATGTCAGAACCGGAAATGAAGAGTACAAAAAGATGGCTAAATTCTGGGGCCATCTGTTCTTAATAAACTTTGCAATCGGCGTTGTGACGGGAATCACACTTGAATTCCAGTTTGGAACCAACTGGTCTGCTTATTCCAAATATGTCGGAGATATTTTCGGTTCCATTTTGGCCATAGAAGCGACAGTAGCTTTTTTCCTTGAATCAACCTTCGTTGCTATTTGGTTTTTCGGCTGGGATAGGCTATCGGCCAAAGCGCACGCCACCTGCATCTGGCTTGTGGCAATTGCGTCAAATGTATCGGCATTCTGGATCATAGCGGCCAACGCCTGGATGCAGCACCCGGTAGGCTACGAGATTCGTAACGGCAGAGCCGAACTCACCGACTTTTGGGCGGTGGTGACCCAGCCGTATGCAATAACGAATTACGTGCATACAATATTTGCCGGTTTCGTCGTGGCCGGTTTTTTTGTCATGGGAATAAGCGCATATCACCTTATCCGTAGAAACCAGCTTGATTTCTTCAAGAAATCATTCAGGATGGCAGCAACTTTCGCAATGATTTTCACCATAGGGGTTGTCGGTACGGGTGACATCAACGGTAAGGAGATGGCTAGACTACAACCCGAAAAGACCGCAGCTGCCGAGGCTCTGTGGGAAACCACCAAGGGCGCCGACTTCATTATGTTCGCAATTCCGGATGAAAAGAACGAGCGAAATCTGGTCGAATTTTTCAAGCTTCCCAAGTTCATGAGTAAACTGGTCCTTGGGGATTGGGACGCTGAAATGCGTGGACTGAAGTCCTGGCCTGTGGAAGACAGACCGCCTGTAGCTTTGGTTTACTGGTCGTTCCGTCTGATGGTCGGTATCGGATTTCTCATGATCTTTCTTGCCGGTTTTGGGTGGCTCAAGAGAAACAAGATAGAAAACTATCCTCGTTATTTGCAGATTATGCTTTATGCGATCCCCTTGCCTTACATAGCCGGGCTGCTTGGATGGATAGTGACTGAGGTTGGTCGTCAGCCTTGGATCGTTTATCATGTCCTCAGGACATCGGATGGCCATTCACCCATTGCGGCCAGTCAGGTGGGCGTATCGCTAGTGGCGTTCATAGTGGTCTATTCACTCCTTGGTTTTGCCGCTATTTACCTTATGATCAGGCACGCAAAACATGGAGTGGAAGCCCATTGATGTCTTGTGTGATTGATAATTACAACAACAGCTTATTGCAGTATATCAGCCAATTAAGTGGAAAGGCAGGTAGGTCATGCTGGAAACAATTTGGTTCATGCTATGGGGATTGATCTGGGCCATCTATTTCATGCTTGACGGTTTTGATTTGGGTTTGGGCACGTTGATGCCATTTATATCCGAAAATGATTCGGACAGGCGAGTAGTCTACAACGCTCTGGGCCCCGTCTGGGACGGCAATGAGGTATGGTTGATAACGGCCGGCGGAGTTACCTTCGCCGCTTTTCCGACCACATACGCAGTAATGTTCAGCACTCTATATACCCCACTGCTACTTATCCTTTTTGCCTTGATAGTCAGGGGAGTGTCATTCGAATTCAGGGGAAAGATTGACAACCCGGCATGGAGAAAGTTATGGGACACATGCCTGTTCGTAGGCAGTTTCCTCCCGGCCCTCCTGTTTGGGGTTGCTTTTGCAAATATCTTTCAGGGAATCCCGTTTGATAAGGACGGCATATTCCAGGGTAACCTGTTTACCTTACTCAATCCTTACGGCATCGCCGGAGGCGTTTTCTTCGTCGTGACCTTCCTGACTCACGGCGCCATCTGGCTCTGCGTCAAATCTGAAGGCCGGTTGCATGACAGAGCCGCCATGACAGCCTCCATGTTGTGGGTCGTATGGCTGGTTTGCGCCGTCGTATTCCTGGCTTTCAGCTATATTGCGACTCCGCTTTACAAGAACTATTTCGACAATCCGATACTATTTGTAGTTCCCTTGTTGGCGGTCATCGGTTTAGTGCTTACCAGGTTCTTTCTGGCTCTTAAATCTTATTGGAAAGCCTGGTTCTCATCTTCATTGACCATATTGGCCGCAGTGTTGTTCGGTGTCATTGGACTTTTCCCGAACCTCTATCCGTCGAGCATTGACTCGGTGCTGAGCTTGATGGCTTTTAATTCGTCGTCGAGTCCTCTCACGCTGAAGATCATGCTGGGAGTGGCGCTGATCATGGTTCCCATTGTCATAGCCTACCAATCCTACGCATATTATCTGTTCAGGGGAAAGGTGACCCCCTCGATGCTGGCTTCAAAGGAGTCATATTGATCAAAAAGGTCCCTGGCTCAGTTTCGGCAGAATCAGGGATCTTAAACAGAACTAACGGTGAAAGACGTATTGAAAGGATTATTGAATGAACGAAAGAACCGGAATTGTAACTCTCAAAGGCAATCCATTCACACTGGTGGGGCCTGAACTGAAAGTGGGAGAGGTAGCTCCTGATTTTACAGTGACTGCGAATGATCTGTCTCCAGTCAAGTTGGCCGATTTCAAGGGAAAAGTCTGTGTGATTTCTTCTGTTCCTTCTCTGGACACTCCCGTGTGTGATACCTAGACACGAAGGTTTAATGAAGAGGCCACAGGATTGGGAGCGGAAGTGGTCGTTTTGACCATCAGCATGGACTTGCCGTTTGCCCAGGCGCGATGGTGCGGAGCTGCCGGTGTGAAAAATGTCCGGACGTTGTCCGATTACAAGGACGCCTCATTCGGACTGGGCTACGGACTGCTGATCAAAGAGTTGCGCTTACTCGCCAGAGCTGTCCTGGTCGTAGACAAGTCCGGTAAAATACAGTACATTGAACTGGTCAAAGAAATTGCTCAGGAACCTGATTACGAGGCTGTTCTTGCAGTGCTCAAGAATCTGAAATAGACATCCTAAAGGTTTAAATTCATATTAATGGAGGCTTCTTCGTGAACCAGTGGAAAAGTGTAGATGAAATTCTGGATTTTGCGATCAGCAATGAAGAGCAGGCGGTACAGTTTTATACCGATCTGGCAGGAACCATGGACAGGCCCTGGATGAAAGAGATTTTTCTCAACTTTGCCAAGGAGGAAGCCGGTCACAGGAAAAAACTCATTGACATCAAGTCGGGTAAACGGCTGGCGCCGTCAAGCAAGAAGATCATGGACCTCAAGATTGGAGACTACCTGGTTGATGTTGAGCCTTCTGACAAACTGGATTATCAGCAGGCTTTGGTGTTGGCCATGAAAAAAGAGAAAAAGGCTTTCAAGCTCTATAACGACCTGGCGGCCTCATGCGGAGACGATGAAATGGAGCAGACCTTTCTATCCCTGGCTCAGGAAGAGGCAAAACATAAGCTGAGGTTTGAACTCGAATATGATGATTACATCATGACAGAGAACTGACAAGCTTGGGTTTGCCTAAAATTCAAGCCGGAATGTGATGGAGGGCCTTTTGAAATGAGAGGCCCTCTGTTTTGGGTTTTATCGAAACCGGTTTCGTTAAATAAAATATTTTGGAAGTGGGGTAGCCATGTCCAGCCACAAGTTGATCATCCCGGCAATTTCAGCCATAGTTCTAGTACTTTTACTCGTGTGGATGCAAGGCGGTTTTCATAAAAAAGTTCCAGGTGGAATGACTGCTCCGGTTCCTCAAAAGGCACAAGTCAAGACGGCAAAAGCCGAGGTTCGCTCTTCGGCCGGGGACGTGACAGTTTCCGGCTCGGTTGTATCAAAGGAATCAGCCCGGATTGCCGCAAGGGTTGCGGGGAATGTGGTTGAGCTGAACGTTGAAGCCGGAGCGCGCGTCAAAAAGGGCGATGTTCTGGCAAAACTGGAAGCCAAGGAGCTTGTAGAAAGAGAAGCCCAGGCCCAGGCTGCCCTGGAAAGCGCAAAGGCCGACCTTGTAAAAGCCGGAAACGATTTTGAGCGATTCAAGACCCTCTTTGAAAAGGAATCCATAGCCAAAAGAGAATATGATGAAGCTTTAGCCAGGCATGAAATGGCTCAGGCAACCGAGAACAAGGCGAAAGCCTCTCTGGATGAGGCTAGAACTCTGCTTTCCTACACATCCGTCATGGCCCCGTTTGACGGCGTTGTCGCCGAGCGAAACGTAAACGTGGGCGATCTGGCTGTGACAGGCAAGCAGTTGTTTTCAGTTTACGCTCCGGATACCCTGGATATGGTGGCCGCTGTCGGGGAACAATACGTTTCTTTCCTGACGGTAGGAGCGGATGTGACGGTCACTATTCCTTCCATCAACCTCAGAGAAAAATCTCAGATTCGAGAGATGGTACCGCAAAGGGATGAAAAAACCCGCACGATAACCGTTAAAGCCCATCTTGCAGACTGGCCCGATTTGGCGCCTGGGCTTTATGGGACCATGACGTTTAATACCGCAAAAACCGACGTGATCGTCGTGCCGTTGACAGCGGTAAACGTGGCTGGACAACTGGAGAGCGTCAAGGTGCTGGATGGTGGATCTGTAAAGACAAGACACGTCAAGGTCGGTAGGAAACTCGATGATGGAAATGTCGAGATTCTATCAGGGCTTAATGCGGGTGAGGAAGTGGTAATCCAGGATGATTTTTGAAGACTCAAAAAGTAACGCCTGCAAGAGGTCTTTCTCTTCATAGGTTCCTATCTTCTCTCCTTTTTTGAACAATACGCCGCGGCCTTTACCGCCTGCTATTCCAATGTCCGCCTCGCGAGCCTCTCCCGGCCCGTTGACAACGCATCCCATGACCGCAACCTTTAATGGAACTGTTATGCCGGACATGGCCTTTTCGACCTTTTTTGCCAGACCTATCAGGTCTATCTCGGTCCTCGAACAGGTCGGACAGGATATTATCTCTACACCCCTGTTCCGGATTCCCAATGATCTGAGAATAGAGTAGGCGGCTGTAATTTCATTTTCGGGCGGGGCCGTCAGAGAGACACGTATGGTATCGCCTATTCCTCGCGTCAGCAGAAGTCCTATGCCCAAGGCCGATTTAATCGCGCCCGGAAGCAATGTGCCTGCCTCGGTTACCCCGACGTGCAACGGATAATCCACCCTTTCGGAGAGCAAGGTGTATGAATCCACCGTTCTTGTGACATCAGAGGCCTTCAAAGATATCTTGATGTCAAAAAAATTTTCTTTCTCTAGTATTGCCACATGGCCCAGAGCGCTTTCTACCATTGCTTCCGGCGTGGGCGCCCCGTATTTTTCAAGAAGGTTTTTTTCCAGGGAGCCGGCGTTTACACCTATCCGAATGGGTATTTTCTTCTCAGAGGCCGCCGTGACTACTTCCCGAACCTTGATGGATGACCCAATGTTTCCAGGGTTTATCCTCAATGCGTCCACACCCTGATTTATAGCTTCCAAAGCCAGCCTGTAATCAAAATGGATGTCGGCTACCAAAGGAATTCGGGTTTTGGCCTTGATTTCTCCCAAGGCCCTTGCCGCAACCATGTCCGGCGCTCCGCACCTTACAATCTCGCAACCAGCCTTTTCGAGGCGTTTTATCTGCCTGATGGTGGCCTGGATATCCCGTGTATCGGTGTTAGTCATCGACTGCACGGATATTGTGGCCCCGTCTCCCACTGGAACATCCCCGATGTTTATTCGTCTGGTATGTTTACGTTCTATGATCATTCGAAAGTTATCCTGGCCGGAGAATGGAATGTGATCATCATCTCTCACCGTACCACTTGTCATAATATTTCAGGTATTCTCCGGTCTTGATTCTGTCCCACCAGTTCTGGTTATCCAGGTACCATTTGATAGTTTGGTCGATTCCGTCAGGGAAAGTTATCTCAGGTTCCCAGCCGAGATGAGTGGATAGCTTGTCGGCGTTCATGCAGTAACGTCTGTCATGTCCGGGCCTGTCCTTTACGAATTTGATCAGGGACTCGGGTTTGCCAAGCTTGCTCAATATGAGCCTGACAATGTCTATGTTGTAATATTCGCAACGCCCACCGATGTTATAAACCTGTCCGGGGTATCCCCTGCGCATCACCAGATCGACCGCCTTGCAATGATCCAGGACGTGTATCCAGTCTCTCACATTGAGACCATCGCCGTAAACCGGCAAATCCTTGTCCTCCAGGGCGTTGGTAATCATGAGAGGTATGAGTTTCTCCGGGAACTGGTAAGGGCCGTAGTTGTTCGAACATCTGGTTATTACCGCATTCAGGCCGAAGGTTTTGAAATAGGCATGGACGAGCAAATCTGCAGATGCTTTCGATGCTGAGTAAGGACTGTTGGGTTCAAGAGGGTTGGTTTCAGAAAAAGAACCCTGTGGACCCAGTGAGCCATAGACTTCATCTGTAGATATCTGAACAAATCGTGGAATGCGGAATTCACGGCAAGCGTCAAGTAACACCTAGGCGCCCAGAATATTGGTCTTGATACATGCCGACGGGTCGATAATGGACCTGTCCACATGGGACTCAGCGGCAAAATTGACTATTACGTCGGGTCTCTCCGAAGCCAGAAGAAACACTATATCGTGATCGGTTATGTCGCCTTTGGCAAATCGGTATCTTGGAGAGGACTCGACTGATTTCAGGTTTTCCAGATTGCCGGCGTAAGTAATTAGATCAATATTGACAATGTTCACATCCGGATAAAAATCCAGCATGTGAATAATGAAATTGCTCCCGATAAATCCACAGCCGCCTGTAACGAGAATGTTCATAAATGCTCCTCTGAGCCATTTGATGATGTTTAAATTCTGATCATCAAGATCATACAAAAAAGATAAGACCTCACATCGAGGTCTAAATCCTTACTGCAAAAAACCTGTTGGGCGAAAGGCTACCCGTCTTTACGACTCCAGTCGTAAGGTATCTCTCCGGAATGCGGGTCCACCCGAAATTCATCCGGATTGGTTCGGTTATATGGCTCGGACGGCACATTTATGACATAGGCCTCATATTCGCTGATGCATTTCCATCCGTGGAAGACACCTGCAGGTATGACGATCAGGGCGGGCTGGTATTCGCCTACGTGAAACACATTTAGTGAGCCGCGAGTAGGGGATCCTTCCCTGTCATCGTAAAGGACCGCTTTGACCATTCCTCGAACGCATGTGAAACGGTCATCCTGAACGGTGTGGTAATGCCAGGCCTTTACGACTCCTGGGTATACCGTCGAGAGATAAACTTGCCCGAAGCCCGTGAAGAAAGCGTCATCGCGGCGCATTATCTCCATCAGCCGTCCACGTTCATCCGGAACCACTTTCAAAGGCTGGAATATAACGCCATCTATAGGTTTTTTATCTGGTTCCCTGTATTTTATTTTTCCAATTTCAGAGTTCAAATTCTGTTGGCGCCTCCCTGCGCAACCAGGTTGGATGCTTTCAGGAGTGAATCGAAAGTTCCTGCGTCCGTCCACCAACCGTCCAGCATCGACCAGGTCATTGTGCCCTGCTTTATATATAGATTATTCACATCCGTTATTTCGAGTTCCCCACGCTGTGAGGGGGTTAGTCCTTTTATGAAATCAAAGACCTGCGAGTCGAACATGTATATGCCCGTCACGGCATAATTCGAAGCCGGATTCTGTGGTTTTTCCTCTATGTAAAGGACCTTGTCCCCGTCTAGGGCCGGAACGCCGAACCTCTTGGGATCATTCACTTCCTTGAGTAATATCCTGGCGCCTGACCCTTGAACACGATATGCGTCCACGGCTTCCTTGATGTTCTTTTCAATTATGTTATCACCCAGCACCACGCAAATGGGGCCTCTGTTGGCGTGAGCTTCAGCCAGGGAGAGGGCATCGGCTATTCCACCTTCACCTTCCTGGTAAGCGTAGTTAATGTGGTCTACTCCGTATTCCTTGCCATTGCCCAACAGCCGCAGGAAATCGCCTGGGTTGTTACCGCCCGTGACTACAAGAATATCCGTAATTCCCGCTTTTACCAGACATTCAACGGGGTAGATTATCATAGGTCTGTTATAAACAGGCAGCAAATGTTTATTTGTTATTTTTGTGAGAGGATACAGGCGCGTTCCCAAACCGCCGGCCAAGACAACACCTTTCACCAGACACCTCCTTGAAACAGGGCGATCAAAAATGACGACCGAATCAACAAGATTGCGATTAACCTTCCATACCATAAGCCCATCAACGAATACATGAACATGTTTACCCTACGATACTACATTTTTACAGCCCAGGTTTCAAGATCATATCTTGTCCATCGAGCTGTCAACGTTTCATATAAATAACATCCCTACAGTCGTTAGCATTGACTTAAGATGTTAAGTAAGATATTGGAGAACTAATTATTTTTCCGAATCGTCGGCCTTGAAATGTAAATGATGGCCCTTCAGACAAAATCAATAGCCGGACAACAAATTAAAACCGGGGTCACATTAATCCGGAACAACAAATCCCCAGGATCTCGATAACGGTAAACCTCGATTCAATTAAAGGACAGACCAATTTCGCCAAGTGGTAAAAAATCTGCAATGCTACAACTGACATTTGAGGAATTTGTCGATAAAATGCCAGCGCCCTGTGCACTGATTTCTGCTGATCATGACTTGATAGCCGTAAACGAAAGTCTAAGAAGAATTTCAGCTCCTCCGGATGATGGCAAATGCTACATGGAGTTGGCCGGCCTTGCTCAACCATGCCCTGACTGTAACCTCCAGGAGATGTTAAATGGCGGAAACGCAGCAGATTGGAGCCGCCAACAAGAGCGTTTTGGATGCTCCTACATGGTTAGTTTCCGTAATATCAGGGGCTTCAACGGATCTGACATGCTTCTTGAGACCGTGCGTTCCCTGACGGATTACGAGGAAATCTGCAGAAAAGCTCTGGTCAATTCCCAGAAGAATCTTTCCAACACCTTGAACAAGCTCTCCGGTCTCATCTCAGTCGGTCGGACCTTGATGAAGAAGTCCCCCCTGGACGTAAAAATGGAAGAAGTCGTGGGTCTGATAGGGGACTCTTTAGGGGCTGGGCCGCATCTGAAAGTCTGGATTGAGTTGGGCGCCAGGACATATGGCTCTGTGCCGGACAGGGTCGATGGGATTATTTCGGTTCAGAAGATCGGAGTTGACAACACCGCTAAAGGCAGATTGTGCGCCAACTTTGCCCTGGGAAAGAAGATACTGCCGGAAGACGAATATTTTCTTCAGGAAGCTGCTGATCTTGTAGGCAGACAACTGGAGGTCTCCGAGCTTGAGACGATGCTCAGGCATTCCGAAGAGCGTTATAAGAAGCTCGCTGCAAATCTTGCCAAGGAAATGTGGAGCAGGACGGAAGCGTTGTCCCAGGAGAGGAGTTATCTTGAGGGTGTCCTTATGTCTTCCGCCGACACCATAATGACAACGGATCTTGAAGGACGAATAGTTGAATTCAATCC
>CAZGVM010000080.1:0-13922 GCA_964528855.1 uncultured Desulfomonile sp.
GATGTTCCTCTGCGCTTTGATTCCGGCAAACGGGCTGCAGTGGCCGAATCGTTGAGTCTTATTGAACAATCTTTGCGTTCCAGGGGCGTTGATCGTCTGGAAGCAGTCATACATGCGGTCGCTGGAGGTTTTCCCCGCAAGCCCTCAGTAATGAAAGCAGTAGGCGACATTTTAAAGGGGAAAAGCGTATTTTCGGACATGGCTACTGCCGTAAAGCGCAATGTATACTATGTAAATGCTGAATCTTTACGAGATACAATTCAGGGACTTTCAGGAATCAGTGATAGTGACACGGTATATGTTTCACTCACATATCGGGGAGATCTTCCATATTTCATAAGCCCCACCAAGAAATATCTGGAAAAACTATCAAACAGATTAGCCAGACAGGGAAATAAAACACTTGTGGCAGCTTTTCCCGAGGCATGGACTCAATCTTCCCAGTTTTTTACAGGCATAGAAATTGCCGTCATGTACCATTATACTTCTCACCTTGAGAACCTTGGAAAATGTTCGCCTGAAATCCAGCCTTTCTACAATAAAATGAATGACTCTCTGGTGTCTCTGCCGGGTTTTCGTGAGATGAAGAGTTCCGTGAGGCAGTTTTTGGCTACTGAATGGCAGATAATAGCATCGTCTCAGGATAATGCGGCCATGTTCGACCGGGTCCATTCTCTTTTCAATTCCATGAGAGCTGATGGCACGTTTACCGTTCTGCGAAGGGCCGTTGAAATAATTTCTGAATTTGTAAGGGAGGCCTCCGGGACACTACTTGTTTCCGAGTTCCTGCGGAAAAGACAGTTTAGAGCCGGTGACGTCAGACAGTTCTACTACAAGGACTTGAGCGGGCTGACACAGATCAGCCTCGCCAAAGAGCGCACAAAGACGGTCACAATACCTAAGAAAAATCGCAAGTGGATAATTTTTGAAAAGGATGAGATTCGCCGGACACTCCACATGTATGGAGAGAATTTTCTTTTTCTGGATCGGGTGATTATGGAGGCGGGAGATTTTCACGACGGAATGATTGGTTTTGCCAGATACAAAATCCCAACAGCCGACCAGAATCCCATCCTTAAGGACCATTTCGTAAATATGCCGGTTTTCGGAGGCCATCTTCAGATGGAGGCGGTTGCACAGTTCGCAGCGTTTCTGGTTTTTAAAATCCTAAAAAACTCGAAGCTGGTTCCTATCTTGACAGGAACCGAATTTCCGGACCTGAACACTATGGCCCCACCAGGAGAGGTTCTGACTCTCATGGGCGAGGTTCACATGAAGGACAAAAGGGAACTCGAATTCAACGCTTTTCTTGAAAATCGGCATGCCAGGACAAAAGGCTCAATCAAGGGAATGGTTCTAAACGAGCGATTGGCCAGGAAGATGTTGTCTTCGTTCGATAATCCTGATTCCAGCGATTAAATGGCCCGTTTGTCAGGGGGCTCGATGTGACACGACAGCCTTGGATCAACAAGATAATTCCATCAAGTCACTGGGAAACTTAATCAGATTTTCTGCAGTGAATACAGCCTGAGCTTTCTAACCAGTTCTGTGAGTGTCAGACCATGCCTCAATCGAAATGGGATTTGGGTTTTTCTCAGGCCAAAGTTGATGAACTTTTGGCACTGCTTTCCTCGCGTCCCAACTTGAAGCCTTCAATACTATGCCATAACAACCCTGACCCGGATACCATAGCCAGCGCTTACGCTCTTAACTTCCTGCTTTATAAGAAGCTGGGGATGAGATCCACGATTGCTTTCGGCGGTGTGGTGACCAGGGCTGAAAACAAGGCCATGATCCAGCGATTGAAGATTAAAATGACTGCGCTAAAGAAAATTAGCGCCACCAAATTTGACTCACTCATGTTAATCGATGCCCAGCCCGGGTCCGGAAACAACCTCATGTCGTCCAAAGACTCATTACCTCTAGTGGTCATAGATCATCATCCGTTCAGAAAACTCTCTCAAAAAGTCCCTTTCCATGATGTTAGACCGGATTACGGCTCCACTTCCACTATCATAACGGAATATATTCTTGCGGCGGGCCTCAAGATCCCCACATCCATTGCCAATGCGCTGCTCTATGGATTAAAAACAGATACAAATTCTCTCATACGTGGGGCATGCAAAGCTGACTATCATGCTTTCAACCATTTGATCCCGCTTACCAACCCCAGAGTCATCGGGTGTATCGAAAAACCCGAATTACCTGTAACGTATTTTGAAGAATACCATCGAGGGTTGGCCAACATTCTTATCTACAGGGACACCGCCATATCAACTCTGGGTAAAATAAAAACAGAATCGATAGTACCGGAACTTTCGGATGTGATGCTGCGCATTGAGGGAATTAGCTGGTCGTTGTGCATCGGAGAAAACGCCGATAATTTGGTTCTTTCTCTAAGATCCAGGTCTAGAAAGCTTAAAGCCGGGACCATTCTGGTCAGATTACTGGGAAAAAGTGGGTCCGCAGGCGGTCATAGGGAAATGGCCGGAGGGATAGCGCCTGTATCAGGCATGAATGAAATGGACAGAAAACTATTTTGCCAGAAATTGGTAAATGATTTTTTGAAGATGATAAAGAGACCCATCTCCAACCCGAGACGACTGATCCAGGAGCAATCTGTCTCATGATTTTTGTATATCCCCCGAATTGACACAGTAAAGAAGTGGCCGTGATTCTTTCAATCTTTGAACGTTGTCGGCCACAACGGAACATATCCCCTTATAATTTTGAGATGTTACTCCAGCTATGTGAGGGGATGCGACGACTTTTGGAGACATCAACAAGTCTGGATTTGCAGCAAAAGGCTCCGTTGCAAACACGTCAAGTCCGGCGCCGGCTATCTTTCCCATTGACAAGGCTTCTATCAAATCCGCTTCAACAACTATTGGGCCACGAGAGACATTTACCACAAAACCTGAGCTTTTCATGGAATTGAAAAGCCTTGAGTCCAATAATGAGCGAGTCTGTTCATTTAGTGAAGCGCACGAAATTACAAAATCGGCTTTGCCGCTCATTGCGTAAATATCAGATGGACAGCCAGTCTGATCTATGTAAGGCTCATCCTCCTCTTGGGCTTTACCACTCCTGGTAACGGCATGGACAGTCATACCCAACGCCTTGGCTTTTTTTGCCAAGGATCTGCCGACCCTCCCAAGTCCCACTATCAGAGCGACTGTTCCAGAGAGAGACAGCCCTGTTGGACTTCCCCAGGCATTAGACCTGAAAGAAGCCTCAAATTCGTTCATTCTTCTTGCTAAAGCCATCATAAGAAAAACAGCGTGTTCAGCAGTTGAATCGGCGTTCAATGTAACATCTCCGGGGACATTACAAACGCTGACTCCTTTTAGGGACGCGGATTTTATGTCCACTCCTTCCAGACCGACTCCCCACTGTTGAATAAGTCTCATACTCCCTGATTCGATTATTTCCGCGGTCACGGGAGTCATCAGAGGAATGAGGACATCCACCTCGTTAGACATACAAGCTACTTCCCTGCTATCGCAACAGAGGATATCATCCGAGGGAAGCGCCCGCGCCAGGACTTCGGGAGCCTCCGCGAAGATTCTGCCACAGAACAATATTTTCATGTTCGATAATCTCTCAAAGTGAAGCAGTCAATTACCATTTTTCCGGAACAAATCACAACAGGCGCTAAAAACAATTGGCCTCCGCTCTTAAAATAACTAGCACAATGACTCCAAAACAATTTTGGCCACATAATCGTGGAATGCCTCAATCTCATCCAAATCCCCTAGTTTGATGGGTGCGATGCCATTCAAAGCATCGATCACCACTGGCGCAATCCTGCTAAAGGGAATGACTCCAGCCAGGAAGAGGCTTGCAGCAACCTCATCAGCGGCGTTCAGTATTACAGGGGCGCAGTCGAACTCATCCTCCAGCGCTTGATACGCCGATTTAAGGAGCGGGAATTTGTGGGTGTCGGGTTCCTCGAAAGTAAGCGTTCCGAGCTTGGTGAAATCGACAGGATCGACTCCGGAACAAATGCGATCAGGATGGCCCAGCGCATAGCTGATGGGTATGCGCATGTCTGTTGCGCCGAGTTGCGCTATTATTGAACCATCGGCAAATTCGACCATTGAATGAACAATGCTCTGTGGGTGAACAAGCACATCTATTTTTGAGGCCGGGGTGTCAAACAACCACCTGGCTTCGATCACTTCGAAGCCCTTGTTCATTAGAGTCGCTGAATCAACGGTAACTTTCGGACCCATTTTCCAACGAGGGTGACGCAACGTATCCTCTTTCGTCATATCATTGATCTGTTCGATGGGCTTGGTTCTGAAAGGACCGCCGGATGCGGTCAAATGTATTTTTTTTATCGGATGGCCCTGATTTCCCTCTAGGCACTGAAAAATGGCCGACTGTTCAGAATCGACAGGCAGCAGCCTGGAGCTGGAGTTTTCGACCAGATCCATGAACAGCCTGCCGGCCATGACCAGAACTTCTTTTGTAGCCAGCGCAAGGTCTTTGCCGGCGGAAATCGACAAAAAGGCAGGCCTTAGCCCGACGCTTCCCGGCAATCCACCAACAACCAGATCTGCCAGTTCGCAGGTAGCAGCCATTTCGAGGCCGGACTTGGAATGGACAATTTCGATTGGGTGCGGATAATCACGTAACCTGATTTTAAGGTCGGAGCATGCGGCAGCATTAAGGCACGAAACCAGTGATGGACGGAACTCCCTTACCTGACTTTCCAAAAGATGAGTATTGGCGCCCGACGCCAGGGCGACAACCTCGAACTTTTCCGGATGCAATCTGACTACATCGAGCGCCTGAACCCCTATTGATCCGGCGCTTCCTAATACTGAGATTCGCTTCATGCGGCCAGGCCATACCCTGAGGCAAGCAGAAAATAGTACAGCACCGGTATACTGGGTATGAGACTGTCGGCTCTATCCATGACACCACCATGCCCGGGCATTATGGTTCCAAAATCTTTGATTCCCAAGCGCCGCTTTATGGCGGAAGCGCTCAGATCTCCGATAGGTCCGGTGATGGACAGGATGATGGTGGCTTCGAACAAAATTAATAGTGGTGGCAGGTCCGAAACAAATATTTTTATAAGCGTCATTCCGACTAGAGCCCCCACAACACCGCCAATTAGTCCCTCTACCGTTTTTCGTGGGCTAACTTCCTTGGAAAAGTGAGTCTTCCCAAGGTACTTTCCAGCGAAGAATGCGCCAATGTCACTCAGACAAACAACGACCAAAACAAAAAATAACCACACGTTGGTATCGTTGAGTCGTGAAAGCAGAACAGCGTGCGCCAAAGGCGTCACCAGATACGCGCCAACAAAAATCACCTGAGTAACAGAGTCGATGGTGTTTTCGATCACCTTGAAACAGAAAAGGTGCAACAGGACCGCTATCAAGGGGAAAAGGGCCATGACTGCCGGAACGTAAGGAATTGGGACCCAGTAGAACAGTATGACTATGAGAACCCCCAGAGCTATCGCCATGAATCTTGAGGGCAGCGTTTTGAGGCTACTCAGATTGTTCGTCAATTCCCAGGCGCCCAAGGCCGAAAAGACCGCCACCAATATCGCTACTCCGGGAATCCCACCCCAAATCAATGTCGGAATAATTATTCCAACTGCGATCAGCGCTGAAATGATTCTGGCAACCATCATTGAATAGACTCCTCATAGTTATTTTTTTTGTTCGGAGATCATGCCGAATCTTCGCTGACGATTGTTAAATTCCTTAATAGCGTTGCCAAATACTTCGTCATCAAAATCCGGCCACAGGACGTCGGTAAAATATAACTCGGCGTAGGCGAGTTGCCATAAAAGGAAATTGCTGATTCTGATTTCGCCGCCTGTCCTTATTAGTAAATCAGGATCCGGCACACCAGCCGTGTAAAGCCTGGACTCAAAGTATTCTTCATCAATGTCTTGTATGTTCCTTATCCCGGCTTTTATTTCATGCGCAATTCTGCTACATGCAGTAACTATCTCACTACGGCCCCCGTATGATAGCGCAATGTTCAAAGCCATGGTCTTGTTATCTTGAGTTAATTCTTTTGCACTCTCAATTTTTGTAATCAGAGAGTCAGGCAGTCGATGTAAATCGCCTACGGTTCGAAAACGAATGTCATTCCGGTGAAGGTCATGCAGTTCGGAATCGAGAAATTGGGACAATAGCCTCATGAGCCCGGAAACTTCCCCCTCCGGTCTATTCCAGTTTTCGGTTGAGAATGCGTAAAGGGTCAAATACCTGATTCCGGATCGTCTTGAAAATTCTACTGCCCTGCGAACCGCCTTGGCTCCCTGACGATGCCCTTCGAGTCTCGGTCTAAAACGTTTCTTGGCCCATCGTCCGTTGCCGTCCATTATAATGGCGACATGCGCAGGAAACTGGATGCTGTTTTGTTCTGGATTGATCAAACGCCTACACTCTTTTTTGGAGTTCGGCGCCTGAATCATACTATTATTTTCGAATGCAGAGATTTGTCTTCACTTGGCAATATCGGCGCCGGTTCTAAATGTTAGATTTCCATTATCTCGGCTTCTTTTTCGCCGATAATAACATCCACTTTTGCAATGAATTCATCGGTCGTTTTCTGGACCTTTTCCTGAGCTTTATGGAGATCATCCTCAGATAGGGTCTTTTCCTTTTTCATTTCCTTGTACATTTCATTGGCGTCCCGACGATGATTTCGAAGCTGGACCTTAAACTCTTCTCCCATCTTCTTGACTAATTTTACCAATTCCTTTCGACGTTCCGCCGTCAAGGGAGGCAGGTTGATCCTGACAACCTTTCCATCATTCATAGGAGTGAGCCCCAGCTCAGACTTCAAAATGGCCTTTTCGATGTCTGGAACCGCCTGGGAATCCCAAGGCTGAATCACGATTTGGCGTGGCTCCGGAATCGACAGCGTGGCTAACTGATTGATCGGTGTCGCGCTCCCGTAGTAGTTGACCATAAGACCATCCAGGAGAGCCAGCGAGGCCCGACCGGTTCTGATTCTCTTAAGATCCTTCTGCAGGCTATCAATCGACTTATCCATGGAGGCTTTCAGCTCGGAATGGACTTCTTCTATCATAATTACCTCGTGTAAAAGGGTTAAGTTGGCTTCAAACGATTGTGGTCCCAATAGTATGATCTGAGAGGGCTCTTTTCATGTTACCCTCTACGTGCAAATTGATGACCAGTACCGGTATATTGACTCGACTTAGTATTTCTACACTAGCAGCGTCTATAACCTTTAACCCTCGAGCCAGAACTTCTGAATATGAAATGGAATCAAAACGGACAGCGTCAGCAAACTTTTTGGGATCCTTGTCATAGACACCGTCAACCTGAGTTGCCTTAATCATGACATCAGCCTTAATCTGAACGGCTCTGAGAGCGGCCCCCGAATCGGTGGTGAAACACGGGTTTCCTGTCCCTCCGGCAAAAACAACCACCCTACCCTCTTCCAGGTACAACCTAGCCTTTTCATGATCAAAAAGCTCCACAAATGGACCAACCTGAAATGCGCAGAGCAATCTGGCATCTACGCCGTATTTTCTTATGGCGGAGCGTAACGCCATCCCGTTAAGGACGGTAGCAATCATACCCATGTGATCGCCGATCAATGGTTCCACCCCGACAGAAGCGGCGTTGACTCCACGGAGGATGTTTCCACCTCCGATAACAATCCCTATCTGGGCGCCGGCTTGAGACGCCTTGGCAATCTCTCCCGCTATCCAGGCCGTCTTGTCGGGATCTATTCCAAAACTCCGCTTCCCAGCCAGAGCCTCTCCTGATACCTTAATCAAACATCGACGATACATGGGTGATTTTTCTAAACCTCTTTAGTTCTGGCCAAGTTGGAATCTAACAAATCTGCCAACGGTCATATTTTCGCCGAGTTGGGCAATTTTGTCCTTTATCAGTTCAGCGACAGTTCTGTCCGGATCCTTCACGAAAGCCTGATCCAAAAGGCAGACTTCACTGAAAAATTTCTTCAGTTTTCCCTCGGCTATCTTGTCAAGCATCTTCTCAGGCTTTCCGGCTTCTTTGGCCTGAGTCATGTATATTTCTTTTTCCTTGTCGAGAATATCTTCCGGAACATCCTCTGAAGATATCCAACGAGGTGAACTGGCCGCTACATGCATACAAATGTCATGAACCAGTTCTGAAAACTGGTCTGTTTTTGCTACAAAATCGCTCTCACAATTAAGTTCAAGCAGGACTCCGATCTTGCCGTTCATGTGAATGTAGGATCCAATTCTTCCTTCTGAAGTAGCACGTCCTTCGCGTTTAGCAGCCTTGATGGCCCCTTTCTTGCGTAGATGTTCAATGGCCTTTTCTATGTCGCCCTCTGTCTCCACCAGGGCCTTCTTGCAGTCCATGAGTCCCAGACCGGTTTTTTCTCTCAACTCTTTAACTAAACTTGCAGACACTTCCATCAATCTATCTCCTTGTCGTAACCAATTCTCCGCGTTATTCTGCGCCGGGCTGATCCGCGTCAGATTCTTCTGAATCAAATTCATCTGATCCCATGTCTTCGCGAATTGCCGCTTCAGCATTCTCAATTCTGGTTGTAGTGGGAAATTCGGCATCACCGGCGTCTTCCTTGAAGGAAGCCTCATGAATGGATCTACCTTCTTCACACGCATCGGCTATCTTTGAGGCAAAAAGTCTTATCGCCCTTATAGCGTCGTCGTTACCGGGGATGACATAATCTATTTCGTCGGGGTCGCAGTTGGAATCGACTATGGCAACAATAGGTATTCCAAGCTTTTTTGCTTCCTTGACCGCTATATTCTCTTTCTTTGGATCAACAACAAAGAGAAGGCCGGGCAGTTTTTTCATCTCCCGGATACCAGACAGGTTCTTGTTCAGTTTGTCATATTGCCTGGTCAGCATACCAATTTCCTTCTTCGTGAAGTTGGTTTCTTCCGGCCTTTCGAGTATGGCGCCCAGGTTATTCAGACGTTCTATGCTCTGCTTGATTGTGGAAAAATTGGTGAGCATGCCGCCCAGCCATCTCTGGTTCACGTAATACTGTCCACAACGCAAAGATTCTTCCTGGACTGCGTCCTGAGCCTGTTTCTTTGTGCCTACAAACAGAATGCCGGCGCCGGTAGCCGCTGAATCCTGCACGAACTGATACGCCCTCTTAAACAGCCGCACGGTCTTCTGCAGATCGATGATGTAGATACCGTTGCGTGCGCCAAAAATGTAAGGTTTCATCTTTGGATTCCATCGGCGCGTTTGATGACCGAAATGAACACCGGCTTCCAGCAACTGTTTCATAGTGACCAATGACAATATCTATCTCCTTTTTGGGTTTTTCCTCCATCCCATATACACTGTAACCAGCGACCCTGAAGGCTGGGATGTGTGAGTTAAACTAGTATTATTACCATTAATTACAATTAAATCAAATATAAAAAGCACTTTCTGTCATTGACAAGGCCTCATATTCATCGCTAAGCGTCCAGAATGTCTGTGAACTGGTCGGCCGAATAAAGTCTAACAACCAACGCGTCCATTACAAGACGCAGCGACGTATCAACAACAGCAGGCTGTTGACTCTTGTTCATTTCTTCCACGATCAGAGCCACCATTTTTTCTATGGATGCTATAAGAAACTTTTTTATAGCCCCTTCACTAAAACGCCCGAGAGTAGTTTGATCTATGATTTTCAGCACGTAGTGAAGGTTTTTTGTAGCATCGACTTCAGACAGAATTATTTTTAAAATGTCGTCTGGGGCGTTATCATGATCAACTGGAAGGAGAATATGGTAAGGCACGGGTAGAGACTTGATTTCTGCGGCTGAAATGTAGTTATTTGCGCTCAGGGCCTTGAAACGCCAGTTAAGGAGGCCTGAATTCAGAAGACCAAGTGTGAAACTCGATGATATTATGACATTGTCCAAATAATTTGTCATGTCTCCCAGAAATACACCTGTTTTAACCCACGCAGCCTTCAACCTGATTCCACAGTCCATGTTGACAACTCTTGCTACGGCAACCCTACCCTTCGTTGAATCGAGTTCAGATAACTCAGCCGTGAAACGAATCTTTTTGGATCTCATGAATTCGGGATGATGACAAATGTCGGATTGCATCCAATCTAACCTGCTGGAGGTTGAGGAAGGGTGTCTTACCACAAAAGAACTGATGTGTTCGCCTCGGACGAGTTTTACGCCAGTATCAAAGTCGGAAATGAACCGTCGGTGAGTGGTGAGATTTATCTCCCCCTGATGAACACCAATGGACGGAAAACCTGCGAAATTAGTGGACAGTGTGGGAAACGCCATTAGATGACTCATCAAGCGACCCTCAAGACATGAACTCAAAACAGGAATCCTCAAGTCAATCTTTTCGAGGTCGATGACCCTAATATCTGTTCCCGTCTCTCTGTCCAAACTACCATCTGTCTGCAACATCCGTGGCTTGACAGAAGTCGTCGGTTTGCCTTTTCGAGCAATTATGATTGAAAAAGCCTGTGTCACTCCTGAAAAGAGCCTGGCCTTTTCCGGGATGGTGATGAGGTCCAGTATCTCACATTCGGCAAGGATTTTGCGTCTAAGGATCAAGGCGCTGGAATCCGCCAGAAATGTTGCCGGGACTATTAAGCCAAGGATCCCGCCAGACCTCAACAGGTTCAGACTTCGCTCCATCATCAGCCGGTACGTGTTTATCTTTCCAAGACAGGAGGTGTAGTTTGACCTGAAATAATCGATGTCATGGCGCAGTTCATCCGACAATGACTCCTTTACGGATAGCACTTCGTATGGCGGATTGCCTACTATCAGATCAAATCCGGGATTAGATCGACTGAAAACATGGGGAAATTCCTCATTCCAATTAAATTTCTTTTTTTGGTAGCGCTGCTGATACCTGGATTGTCCTTCAGGCCAAAACTTGGCCATGCTCGTTTGCAGGGGACCTGGAGGGGAGACAACTTCGCTTGAAGCAAAAACGCCATCATCCCCAATGAGCGAGTTACCGACCCGAAGGTTGGACAAGACCGAATCCGTCGTCATATTGCAGCTCTTCAGTCTGGACCAGAGTAAAGCTTTTGTGATTCTTATGGCAATTGGGTCTACATCCACACCGTGTAACAGTGAAGATAATGCCCTACTGAAATCATGTTCATTCCGATTGGCTTCTGAAATTTTCTCCAAAAGGCAGGACGCTGCTTCAGCGAGAAAAACCCCACAGCCTACCGCGGGGTCCAGAACGTGCAAATCCGTAACGGCGCTATCACTTAATTGGTAAAAAGCATTCAACGAAAGCCTTACAATTTCGTGGGCAACATGGATTGGTGTGTAAAACTGGCCTTTGTTATGTTTTAGAAATGAAGACGGGACTAAAACCACGTCACTTCTCCGGTCCACTTCCAGCGCCAGTCCATTCATTCGCTCGTAGAACGAGGCTATATCTTCTATGCTCAGCGCACCGTTATCCGAAAGCCTGGAAACTAGTCTTTCCACTTCGATATCCGGCGGGCTCAAGTTCATCGCAATGTCTCGAGATTGATTTAAACCGATCAAGCTGTCGATAATATGAGCAAGGGCTGTCTGGTAGAACTCGTCCAGGGATGTTTCACAAGGTTTCTGGACAATCTTAGAGTTCAGATAGTCACTAATGAGAGATTTCTCTCTCTGTATCCAGGTGTTACGGTTGTGCCGACTCATGAGTCCTTCGTGGGGATACCTCAAATAAGAAATGATTCAAAAAAAGGCGATTCGAAAACGAATCGCCTTTTAGCAAAATCAACCGAAAGAGAGTGTGATCTCTCGTATTAAGCCACCACTTCCTCTTTCACACCAAGAGCCACCTTGTAAAGGACGCTAAGGATGAGCAGACCGAGAGCCCAGACACCGATCACGATGGCAATCTCGGGCACAGTGGGATGATACTCGGTTATAGTCTCCAGAGGTGAAGGAATGTACCCAGTAAGTACCAGGGTTATACCTTTCTCGATCCAAAGGGCCAGGAAAGTAGCGCCGCAGCCAATCGCCAACGTCGTTGGGTTGTTTCTGGTCTTCGGGTTGATCATAATGACCAGAGCAATTGCAGCCAGCACCACGGCGGACCACATCCAGGCGACTAGCCCATAATGGCCATGAAAACCGACAAAAAGATAGATGAAATGGTACATGTGTTCAGGTATCTGGCTATAAAACACCGTGAACAGTTCACACAACACGAAGAAGATACTGATGATCAAGGCATAGGTTATGATCTTTGCCAAGGTCTGTATGGCTTCCCAGCCAGCGTCAAACTTCGTGTATTTGCGGAGAAACAGACAGATCAGTATCAGGAAAGAGGGACCTGAGGCAAACGCTGATCCAAGAAAGCGAGGGGCCATAATGGCGCTGAGCCAGAAGCCTCTCCCAGGAAGGCCAGCGTAAAGAAACGCCGTCACTGTGTGAATACTCACGGCCCAGGGTATTGAGACATAAATCAGGAATTTTACCCACTTGTCCGGAGCCACACCCTTGCGTTCAGCTTCGAGAACACTCCAACCAACAATGATGTTAAGGAACAGATAGCCGTTCAAAACGACCATATCCCAGAATAGAACCGATGTCGGCGTTGGATGAAGCAAAACATTAAAAGCCCTGCCGGGTTGCCCAAGGTCGGCCACGATAAAAGCCAGACACATTGTGACTGCGGCAACAGCCAGAAATTCACCGAGGATGGTTATTTTCCCGAACACCTTATAGTTGTGCAGGTAATAGGGGAGTACAAGCATAACGGCTGAGGCGGCCACACCGACAAGGAATGTGAACTGTCCAATGTATAGGCCCCAGGATACGTCTCTACTCATACCCGTGATGCCCAAGCCGAAGCCTAACTGCTTCAGATAAAAGGTGAACCCTATGCTCAGCAGGACCACCAGGAATAATAACCAGTAAAAATAAGCTTTAGTACCAGATAGAGCTTTTTCAAGCATGGCTACCTCACAGTATGTAATAGACCTCTGGGCGTGTGCCTAGTTGTGGTTTTCTCTGAATTGTTGAATTCGATCTCAATACTTCCCTTATTTCAGAATTGGGGTCTTCAAGGTCCCCAAAAATCAAGGCCTTGTCCTTGCAAGCAGCGACGCAAGCCGGTTGTTGACCGACAGCCAGTCGTTCGGAACAGAAGTTGCATTTTTCAACAACACCGCGAGTCCTGGTGGGAAAATCAGGATTTTCTTTCTTGATATTCGGCCTGGGATCCCGCCAGTTCAGACTCCTGGCGCCGTATGGACAGGCGGCCATGCAAAAACGGCAACCGATACATCTGTGATAATCCATGACCACTATGCCGTCGGGTCTGCGGAATGTCGCCTTAACCGGACACACGCGGACACACGGAGGATTGTCGCAGTGATTGCACAGGACCATGAAGGGGGCGTTGTTAAGTCCCTTCTTGATATACTCATCTATGGCTTCGTTGGACTGTCCAGGAAACGCGTTCTCGAAGGGCGCCCGCCAAATCCATTTTACCTCATCCTTGGGGTTGTCGAAATGAGGAATGTTGTGTGCCAGATTGCACGCTTCCACACAGTCTACACATCCGGGCTTGGCTTGAGCGCATTTCTTCTGATTCACCACCATGGCCCAACGCTTGGCTTTAAGGGCTTTCTTGTCCGGTTCGAACTTCGATGACTCACCTGCCGCCACAGCGTCACCCGCAGGCCTGGCCCCTAAACCCAAGACCGAAAGACCGGCTATTTTAAGGAATTGTCTTCTCGATTCGTCCATTACTTGTCACTCCTTGCCGCCTGTAGTTGTTTTTCCTTCGGCGCCAGGTGGCACTCCCAACAATTGGGCGCCACGTTCACATAATTGTGGCATCGGTCGCAGAATTTTTCCTTGCTGGTGTGGCATTTTGTGCAGGTATTCTGAAGACTCATGAGATATTCTTTCCCGTTAGAGCTTACGTATATGCGTTTACCTTCCC
>CAZGVM010000081.1:0-13872 GCA_964528855.1 uncultured Desulfomonile sp.
GACCCTGATTCACAGTCATTCACATAACCCTGAAAATCCGGAAACTTTTCTCATTCAGAACGCCGTATCTCTACATTACGCCAACATTCACGGTTCACCTGTTGAAGGTAGTTTTTTGGGGCCCTTCAGCACAGTTGATCTGACGACCCTGCATGATTGTGTTGTAGGCAGTTATGCCTACGTTCAGGTAGGGGAGTTGTCCCACCAGTTGGTGGAGCCTGGAACTATATGGGTTAAAAGCGCTGGGAATTTTGAGTTCAGGTATCACTACGAGCCTTTAGTGCTGGAAAAATACATCGAGACTCTGGTTGGATCCGCTCCCCGAGGTGTCTTCATGGACTTTGTGGAAAGCCGTAAGGGAGATTTTGTTGAAATCTTCGAGAGGGCTCCCTCTCAATCCGGCATTCCGGTTCCCACCGGCGCTTCATTGTCACGTTATGCCGTGGTCAAGGGGGACAACAGAATAGAACAAAATGTCCTTGTAGCCCAGCGGTCTTATTTAGAGAACACTTACATGGGAAAAGGAGCAAACGCTCAGGAAAACTGTTATCTGATAGATTCCAATCTTGAAGGATATGATGTTACTGCCCATGGTGGAAAGATCATATCAGCAGATTTGGGCAAATACGTTTTTGTAGGATTCAATTCATTTCTTAGGGGCTCCCAGACCAGTAGACTCAAAATTGGGGATGGTTGCGTCATCATGCCTCATACCATAATAGATATAGAGGCTCCGCTGGAAATACCTTCAAATAGTTTGGTTTGGGGATTTATCTCAAATGCTGACGAGCTTGAAGCCAACTCAATGGATCTTGAAGAATTTCGTCGGATTGAAGGTATCTTCGAACAAGGTCGGTTAAAGTTTTCCGGAAGTGGTGAAAAATTTGTGAAAGGCTTCAGGAACAGGATACAACATATTCTTGAAGCTAATGGCGCATTCTTCGAATCCGAGGTGAATCAGGGGCATGCCCAATGGGGCCGAACGATATCATTCAATATTGTTCAGCCATATAGGGAGGGGCTATCCAGAGGGCTATACCCGACTATTGAAATCACTCCATAGTTTGAGTTGAGGGAAGGGTGGGGGCGCAGCTCAAAACCTTGGAGTCAATATCTCCGGTAATTTTCTTTTTGTACTGCTGTACGGACGCTTCATTCGACATTACCATGTCCAACTGCCTGGTGTGAATAATCATGTAACCCAAAATACGAAGCTTTTCTTCCATTGCCTCCTTGTCAAGTCCCTCTAACCTTGCAAAGCAGCTATCCTTTTTGATTTCGACTCTAAAGTCGTATTTTTCTAAAATTTCTCCTACAAACATAGCCCTACGGACGCGCCTGGGATAATCCGCCGCCCCGCCTTTAAATGAGAAGCTGATGTAGTTTTCCATGGCCCTATCCCCAACAAGAGCCTCAACTGTCGAGAAGTGGAAACCGAACCTGGAATTCAGGCTGCAAAAATTTCGCGACAACATAAAATAATTTCGTGCTGCGTACGCTGACTTCATAGATGGATCCAGCGCAGGATTGGTGGTCGCCTGGAGCAATACGGACATGAAACCGGCCGTATCTACAGGAGGAGGCCCTTCCCAGGGCACAGATATTATGCCGTTCCATAAAGCGAGCATGGGAATTGAAACAATATTATCCAGGTTGACAAACTTACCATCCACATCTTCCTTGAATCCGTCATCCAGATTGATGATCCACCATTGCATGGGCACATGACACACCAACTGTTTGCTGGACCTTTCCGAAAAATGGTGTTCTTTGCCAAAGTTAAACATCTCATGGACGGATTTTTCGTGGGAGAATCTCGTGATGTCATGAAGGGTAAGGCATTTGCGGGGATTGAAGTCTGTTGAGTCCGGGTCGAGCAGATTAAGCGGTATTATGTAATTGCTCACCCTTTTAAGTGTCTCGTAGATGGGGGCTCCCTCCATCAAATTTTTCCTGAACCTTCTGTTTGCCAGAAGATGTTCCAGCCTGCCCGCGTAAACGGTGATGTCATCAGCGTCAATGGTGATTTCCTGACCATTTGAGAAAATCTCCGTGGCTCTTGCGAGCCCGAAAATAGCTGGAGTACCGAACTCTCGGGCCACATTGGCCAAATGGCCTGCGACTCCACCAGTTTCTGTTATTACTGCGGACGCATGACTCAGCAGAGGAGCCCATCTCGGCAAAGCCTGAGCCGTTACAAGGACTGCGCCCTGAGGGAATTTTAATCTGTCCGCTCCGTTACGCACTATAAAAACATTGCCGGAGGCTACTCCGGCGGAAGCTGTTATCCCACCGCTGGCAAGCGCCACATCATCGTCAGACCGAACGACGGGAGAACCTGAATTGGACTTGATCTCAATTCTCTGGAGAGGCCGGCATTGAAGGATAAATATTTGCCCTTTGTCATCGATGGCCCATTCTATGTCTTGAGGCCCACCATAATAATCGTCCAGCTTGATTGCCATGGATGCCAATTTTACTGCTTCTTCATCAGAAATGGACTGAGAATCACTCCTGTCGCCTGTCAATTCGGATCGGCAAACACCTTCCTCAGGATAACAGACAAACTCCACACTTTTATTCTTGATGTCTCTATGGGAAATTTTCAAAGGCTCATTTCGCTCCAGCACAATTACGTCAGGATCGACGCTACCATCGACGACAGCCTTGGGTAGTCCCCAAACAGAGTTGATAAGGATGGAGCGGTCCCTGAAATTCATAGGATTGCATGAATACATCACTCCGCCGGAAACAGCGTTAACCATGGCCATACAACCAACGCACATGGCCACATCCTCATCGGGGATACCTCGATTCAACCTGTAGGTGATACCTGCCAACCCATATTTGCTAGCCACTATTTCCTTGTATGATTCGATCAAACTGTCGTGACTGACGTTCAGAAGCGACTTGAATTGTCCGGCAAACGAAGCCCCTAAAGAGTCCTCTCCCAAGGCGCTGCTTCTAAGTGAAACGCTGACACCCTTTCCCATTTCCGTCTCAATGTCTTCGTATGCCTTATAAATAGCGTCCTCAAGGTCGGAGGGCGCTTGGGCGGACATGATAAGACGCTGGAGATCGGCGCTCAGACGATAAAGGTCGTCGATACGTTCTCTATCGGCTGCCTGAATTCTTCTATCAATCTCGGACTGCAAATCATTCTGACCCATGAAATGGTCATAAGCCAACGCAGAAATAGCAAATCCGGCAGGAGTCGGAAGATTGATGCTGTTGTTGATTTCGGCTACGTTGGCCATTTTGCCGCCGACTTGATCGATCATGTTGCGATTCACCTCAGACAGAGGCAAAACCAACTTGTCACCCCGCTGCACTTTTTTGTAGACCAGTTCGCTGTTGATCGACTCCTGTATGATTTTGAATCTTTCGAATAGTTCGGTGTATTTTCCAGGCGCCAACTCATTGAGGTGTTTTACTATTCTGAAAACATTCACCAGAACTGCCGTTGATTGGGACCTCACAAAAGACATTCCAAAGGGCTGAGCGCCTTCCATGGCTCTTTCAAGGTCAGACATAATCTCCAGCGCCTTGTTGTTGGCGGTCAGTAGAAGCTTGAAATTGTGGTAACGGTTAGTGAAGGCCGTTCTGAGGCTTTGAACATCATGAAATTCATCATCTTTACTACTACCTCTTCCCACTAGTCGTTTCAGGAATTTTGCAATTCTGACCATGAAAGCCTCTTGAAATATCTTGCTAGATTGATTCCAGTCGAAATTTGGTTTTAATTTTACTGGTCGTAACCACAACCGAAACAGTGAGGAACATATCCTTCCTTCAAGTAAAAAAATTAGCATTCATCGTTTCTGAGGATGGATTAGACGGGAAACAAATTGGGTTCGACCAACATAAGTCACATGAGTTAAAATATTCGAGGCGCTTTAGCAAAAGCGCCCCGAGTATTTTTAGCTGGATTCTAGACTTCTTTCTTGGCTCCAGCCTTCATCTGGAGTCCAAAACCTTCAAAGAGGTAAAATATGGCTACACCCCACCACAGGGTATAAACCACATAAAAGACCAGTGCGAAAGTCAGTATGCCCGCTTTGGAAACAACGCTCTGGGGCTCAATGCCATAGAAGTTGAAGGCAACCTCTATGCCTTTCTTGATGACATCTGACACAAATGTGGCTTCCTTGAATTTTGCCTGTCTCGTGAGATCCCTATCAAGCTCCTTGAGCACGCCCCACCATGTAAATATGACCTCGCGCCCTCCAAAACCGTGCTTAGCCTGCAATTCAGCGCTACGATTGAAGAACAATTCATCTGAATCCTTCAATGAAGCAGCCAGAATTACTGCCAGGTCCCCCTGAACCTTCAGTTGAAGACCTTCACCCGCAACTGTCGCCCCTGCTCCACTGAGGAGCTTGGTCGCATTTTGGGTCATTTCATTACTCTTGAGTTTAAGGTTGACGTCTACAGTGACACCCTGAACAGCCTGTATTTTCTTCAGTAAATCAGGAATGTAATGAATGGAGCCCTTGGAAATTGAATTGAAAAGATCATCAGCGGCTTCCATGGCGTTTCGAGGCTGGTTGGTTCGCACGTTTGTGCCAAAGAATGGCATAAACATGATGACTAGAATCACAAGAAAGCTTATTGCCAGCAGGAGACCTTTTACGAAATGACCCTTGTCTGTAATTAGCATCGTTTTAGACCTCCCCTCTCAGCACTCCGACATTTGAAATGAATTTACTTATGACCCACAAGGCAAAAATGCCTATAACAACGAAGAATATAATCAGGCCAGCGAAGTTGATGCCTTTGGCCAGCGCATCGGAGATGTTGATAATTTCCATCTGGTTCAGTTTCTCCGGCAACGAGAAGAAACGGTTGACGAATCCGGCCAGGATTGAGACAGCGTAGAAACCCCTGATATAGATACCCTTGACAACCTTGGTGGTCAGTGCGCCGATCTGGATTCCCAAGAGCGATCCCAGGAGCATTCCCATGGCCAGCGTGTAGAAAATGAAGCCGTAGATGGCATACTGAAAAATACCAGCATAGCCGGCCGTGAAGATGATCTGCAAAATGTCTGTGCCGACTGTTGTAAAAGATGAAACTCCCAATACGTAGACAAAAATGGGAAATGTTAGAAAACCGCCGCCAACTCCCATTATAGCGGCCGCAAATCCTACAATCGCTCCCGATATGGCTACGAAAAGAGCTGGAATTTTCTTGCCTCCAGGGACCAGGTCCTCATCAAACGTGATTTGCGGAGGAATCTTTGATGCCTGAAGCCTGGCAGGTAGGCCCACTTTTCCTGAAGCGGCCGCTTCTCCCTGCGGGCTCTCTCCTCCATGAGCTCCCACATCGGCGCCTGCGTTTCTCAATTTCAGGAAGTCAATAAGAGCGTAAAAACCGAGAAAACCCAGAAGAACAACGTACACCACGCTGATGAACAAATCGCTCAGAACCGGGTTGTGGTCGTAAACTGCGCGGTTGATAAAACCGCCGCCAGTGACTCCGATTCCGGATCCGACCAAAAAGGCTACCGCTAGAGCCACTGACACGTTGCCAAGTTTCTTGTGAATGACCGTGCCCATGATGGCCTTTGCAAAAATGTGAAACAGGTCTGTGCCGACAGCCAGTATTCCCTTGACTCCTGCGCTCATCAAAGCCGGAGTTATAATGAAGCCTCCCCCTGCTCCAATACAACCGGTGATCAGACCGGCGCAAAGTCCTACGGCTATCGAAACGACGAAGATCAGTGGAGTGTAATATGCTGGCTGATACGCCTTGTATCCGCCCAGGAACTGGGTGGGCACATCAGCTGCAAGGACAACTCCGGTCAAAACTGCCGGAATTGTCATGAGGGCCAGTATGCGTAAGCGTTTCTTGTCCTTGAGAATGTTCATAGATGTCTCGTAATCCCATTTGGCATGAGCCCTAGACGCTTCCATGAACATCCCGTACAAAGCCTTGCCCAATTTCATCTCAAGCTTCCTCCCTTGAACATCAAACTTAAAATTATTACCCGACTGCAATGCCCGTGCCACAAAAATGGCAGGACAAATTTATTAACCTTTTCATTTCAAAAGAGTTTTCCGCCCAGTCTTGCGTTTAAGTCTGAGCCGATAAGAGCAAAGTGTAAAAAAAACTGACACGCTATAAAAAAAACTGATACTTGGCTTTTACGTGGTGTAAGATTTTCTTACACCCTATTCCAACCTAAAAACTGCTGGAAGCTGTTTCTCTTTTTCTGTTGATTTCAAAATAAATTCATAGCCTGTCGTCCTGATAGCAGCATTTCTTTTTATAAGCGTCCTGGAGCTTATATAATAATTCGTCAATTTCAATTGGCTTCATCAAGTAATCGAATGCTCCGAGTTCCATACCGCGGATGGCCACTTCGACATTTGCGTGACCGGTGAGCATTATGACTTCGGTGGATGGGCACAATGCCTTAATTTGTTTTAGAGTCTCTATGCCGTCCATGTCTGGCATTTTGACATCCAGCACGATGACATCAGGTGTATTCTCAGAGATTGATTTCAGAGCATCTTTTCCACTCAATGCCGAACGAACTTCCAGTTTCCTTCTGGTCAGACGCTTGACCAGTGTATGAACGAAGTCTTCTTCATCGTCTACCAATAATACCTTGAATTCATTCACTACAGGATCTCCTTTTACAAGCCTGTCTAAGTTTTTCTACCAGTTCATCGAGTTCACATGGTTTGGTTAAGTAGTCAAAGGCTCCGAACTTGATACCTTCTCTTGCAGCCTGCTCTGAACCGTGTCCGGTAAGCATAACGACTTCAAGTTGCGGCGCCATTTGTTTAAAAATTTTTAGAACTTCTATGCCGTCCATTCCTTCCATTTTGAGGTCGAGTATTGCCACATCGAAATCGTTACGTCTTAATTCCTGGATCCCCTGAGCCCCGCTCAATGCGGTTGTGACGATAAAGTTTCGCTTGGTCAGACGTTTTGATAATATGCTCACATAGCCCTCTTCGTCGTCAACGATGAGGAGCTTGGGTTTGTCAGGCATGTTACTGGAACTGTCACTCATAATTTCTTCCTCATTGTAATCTGTTAAAAGCTCTGAATCCCGAACGGCATCCAAATTTAACAATTATTCCCAATCCTGACACTATCTAGTCCTCTATAGCCTGAGCGCTTCTTTTGGCAACTGGGATTTTGACGTGAAATGTGGTCCCAAGGCTCACTGCGCTACTGACGGTAATTTCTCCTCCCATCTTTTTGATTATCCCATAACAGATTGAGAGTCCTAGTCCGGTTCCCTTACCAACTGGTTTGGTAGTAAAAAAGGGATCAAAGATTCTGGACAGGTTAGCTTTTGGAATTCCGGGGCCATCATCGGAAACATCCATGACGATAAAATTGTTTTCAACCCTGCTTGATAAGGTAACCCTGCCACCCTGGGGTTCGAGCGCATCGACGGCATTATTCACGAGATTCAGCAGGACTTGCTGAATCTCAGAAGGAGAAACATCGACTGTTGGCAATTCTTGGTCCAACTCGGAGAAAAGCTTTACATTGGCGTATTTTGCCCGCTGCTCGGAAAGCGCCACTACGTCTTCAATCATATCATTAAGTTGAACGTTTTTTACAGTGGGATCAGTTTTTCTGGCAAAACTGAGTAATTTATGGGTGATTTCCTTGCATCTTTTGCCTTGAGTTCTTATCTGGAGTAACGCTCGCTTGAATTCATTCAGATTTTCGCCGTCCTTGAAATCTTCCTCGGCTAGCAAATCTTCTATCCAGCCCGCTTCTTCAGCCATTATTGCAACAGGATTGTTTATTTCATGAGCGATACCGGCGGCCAATTCACCCAGAGAAGCCAACTTGCCGGCTTCAATCACCTGTTCATTCATCATTTCTTTTTCCAGGTCTGCACGCGCAATGTGACGCACCATTCTTTTTGACAGCAGGATGGCCACTACAACGATACCCAGTCCGCCCAGCCAGAAAATACCGAGAGTCAGGAATCTGGCATATTCCAGAACCTTGTAGGCGTCCGATGAACTCTGTTGAAATACCAACAGCCAATCGCCACCTTTGAGCGGCGCCATCACGTGGACTGTGTCTTTTCCGCTTTCAAACGATTGTTCAACATAGCCCACCTGGTCCGGTCTGAATTTTTCACCGGACATGAATTCAAGAAAAGGTCCTTTGGTTTTACTGACTTCATATCTGGGCTGAGTCTGAAATTCACCTTTACGATTAAGGATATAAGCGAATCCCGTCTTACCGATCTGAATACTCTCCACCAGGGAATTGAACGATTCAAAATCAACAGTGGCTCTCAGTATCCACTGGGTTCCATCTTTCCCTTCCCTACGAACGGCTATGATAAAATGAGGAACACCTCTCAAGCCATAAAAGACGTCGCTGACGTAAACGTCGGCCTCCATACTTTTTCTGAACCAGTCAGATTTCGAATAATCCGCATTCTTTAAGCTGTACGGGCCTGCATAGGCCACCTGGATTCCGCTTTGGTTCACCAATCCGATGTCCACAAAGATCGATCCGTATTCTTCCTGCAATACCGACAGCCTCTCTTTCAAAAAAGCGTCATTGTTCAACTGATCGCAAGTAAAAGACCTGGCCAGAGACCTTATGTTTGCAACACGCTGTTTGAGAAAACTGTCGATGCTTTGCTGATGTTTCTTGATAAGCGTGACTACATGATCCGCTACTTTTTCCTTGTAAGAAATATCAAAAAAATATCCAATAGTGACCGAAGCCATTATCAGAGGCATTATGGAGACCAGAACGATGATCAGGACCATGTTGATAGTCAAAGACCTGTAGTACCTGGCATGCTCATTAAGTTCTTTAGTCACGCTGGAATTAACATCTTTCATAAAAAACTCTCAATTATGCCGACAGTGATAAACAGAGACTGCCGGAGCTGGTAAAATACTACTGAAGAGTGTGTAACATCATGGATTTTATTTTTGGAATTTGCGTGAGAATCATATTACTCCCAAGAGCCGTTATAGACAACGTAAAATGAAAATGCGCAACTGCAAATTGCAGCCTTGGTCATTCAGCTCATCTGATGAATACCTCAAGGATTGACAGGCTCTAAGAGATTTAGGTTCGTAAAGAATTCTGAAAATTTTCAGAATCGGTGTCCGGAATCTCTGATTCGGCTATTTCGGTCTCTGCTGCGCCGGATGAGGTTCTGAATCCTTTGTTGTCCAGAATTTTATTCTTTATTTCGTTCAATATGTCAGGATTGTCGCGAAGGAAATTCTTAACATTCTCTCTACCCTGTCCGATCCTGTCATCATTGTAGGAATACCAGGCTCCGGACTTGTCTATAACGCCGGCTTCCACCCCGAGATCCAGTGTTTCGCCGGGGCTTGAAATTCCTTCATTGTACATAATGTCGAACTCTACCTGATGAAAGGGCGGCGCCAGCTTGTTCTTCACCACTTTTACCCTGGTCCTGGAGCCAATGATGTTTTCACCTTCCTTGATTTGCCCAACTCTTCTAATGTCCAGCCTTAATGATGAATAAAATTTTAGGGCATTTCCTCCTGTGGTAGTTTCCGGGTTGCCAAACATTATTCCAATTTTCTGTCTGATCTGATTCGTAAAAATGACGGAAGTGTTAGACTTGGAGATTGCGGCTGTAAGTTTACGCAGGGCTTGAGACATCAAACGGGCCTGGAGTCCCATGTGGGAGTCGCCCATTTCTCCCTCGATCTCAGCTCGAGGAACCAATGCCGCCACAGAATCAATGACTACAACGTCCAAAGCTCCAGACCTTACAAGAATCTCTGTTATTTCAAGGGCTTGCTCTCCTGTGTCGGGTTGAGACACTAGCAGTTCCTCAGTTTTTACTCCCAGTCTTTTTGCATAGTGAATATCCAAGGCATGTTCCGCATCCACAAAAGCTGCATAACCGCCGGTTTTCTGAGCCTCGGCAATTACGTGAAGGCACAGGGTTGTTTTGCCGGATGACTCAGGACCAAAAATTTCCGTGATCCTGCCTCTTGGTATCCCACCGACTCCTATCGCCATGTCCAGCGCCAGGGACCCAGTGGATATTACCTTGATGTTTGGGACCATGCTTGCATCACCCAGTTTCATGATGGAACCGCGTCCGAACTGCCTCTCTATCTGATTTACTGCAACATCTACAGCCTTGGCTCGTTCGTTCTCGGGGACAGCGCCTTCGAACGAGTCCTGACCTTTTTTGGGCTTTGCCATTTAATTTCCTTTCTCTTAACAATTTATGATTAACGCGACATGTATTTGCTCAAGTTTGATGAGGTCAAAACCTGTTTCATGAACAACGCTCTAGAAAAAGCATGTTCCATGCCTCAACACTCGTGACACCTTTTAAATCTGTGCATCCTGAAGTATGATTCGGGCTTGGTCAGCCCATTATAACCACATCTCTCCGACATGGAACAAAAATATGAACAGATGAAGTGTAGCTTTTTATAGCGCCATTTTATCAGCCATCTCAATGGATATGGTGTCCCAGGAAAGTTTTGCAAATCATGCAGGAAAGTAGGGAAGGAGAACCGGTGGAGACCTGTTCCATGAAGATAATCTCGGCGAGCAGACGTACAGATATTCCGGCTTTCTATTCAGACTGGCTCATGAATAGAATTCGGGCCGGTTATGTGAAAGTAATGTCTCCATTCAGTCGAAGAGTCAGCTGCGTAAATTTGAAGCCGGAAAATGTTTTAGCGATCGTTTTCTGGACAAAAAATGCGCAGCCATTGGTCAGATACGTTCCTGAGTTGAAGAATCGTGGTTATTCCATGTATTTCTTGTACACCGTGAATAATTATCCAAAAGATCTGGAACCCCATACCCCGGAGATGCGTCACAACCTTAGGACTATCGAAACGATTTCTGATCAATTTGACAGGCAGGTAATACGATGGCGATATGACCCGGTCCTTGTCACCAAAGGTTTCAGCGTGGATATGTGCCTCGATAACTTCGATTTCGTGTGCTCTAAAATGAAGCAATACACTCGGGAATGTATTTTCAGTCCCTGCGATTTCTACAGGAAGACGGTTCGAAAAATGGTGGGGAATGGTCTGGAATTTTGGACGCCCAACAATGATGAAACTATAAAGATGTCGTCTGTGATGGCTGAGATTGCATCTGGACACGGAGTGTCACTTTTTTCTTGCGCGCATGATTTTCTGTTAGGCAACGCCATAGGGAAGGCAAAGTGTGTTGATGGCGGTTTCATAAGTAACCTGGTTCAATCCGAAGAAGCTAAGAACGCCCTGAGGAACCTGAAGACTTCAAAGAGTAGGACTCAATGCGCGTGTGCGGATTCCATCGACATAGGGGCTTATGACACCTGTTTGCATGAATGTGTATATTGCTACGCAACCCAACAGGCTTTTAAACTCAATGAGGAATTGATAAAATCGGTTCAGTTGAGTGACTGTCTCGATCAACAGTCCCCAGTGACTCGTAAAACCGGCGCATGCAGGAGTGATTCATTAACAAAGTGGTTGACGGGGAAGGTGTGACGCGCCTTACATAAATTAGGTTGTAAAAACCTTAAAACTGTTTATTATATTTATAAAATTTTTGAACATGATGTCATTTTGATGCTGATAGAAAAACTCAAATCTTTCTGGGAAACTATTTCATCCAGGCGAAAGAATTCGTCTTCTTCCAGCTCTGCGTATCAGGAGCACGATGTTCATGACTCGGAGCCTGATGTGGCAGACGAGTTGGAGATGGAAATAGTTCGTGTCGGCTATCGTACGATAGAAAGTGACAAGTTTGACAAACTGTTCAAGTATTGCGTGCTGGTTGCTCTGATCTTGCACTTTGCGCTTGTAGCGGCGGTCCCGTATTTTCAGCAACTTGCTCAACCCAAATCGATATTGAGACCTGGAGAAAAAGTAACTCAAGTCAGATTGGTGGAGCCTCAGGAGCAGGAAAAGGAGCCAGAGCCTCCTCCCAGGGATGCTTCGGCCATTTCTGACCGTGATCATACAGCAGTCAAAGAAAGATTACCAAAGATGCCGACAGCGCCTAAGGCCCCGATTGGACAAATGGACGCATCGGACCAAAGAATGGCGTCCCTGATTCCGCCTGCGGCCCCTGAAAGCCCTGAAAAACCCAAAAAGGAACATGTGGAGAAGGAAATTCAAGCGGAGGACCTGAAGAAAAAGAGTAGCGCTGAAAAGCCTTTAAATCTTAACAGGAAACAAGACAAAGAACAGCCTCAGGATTCAAACCGAACTCCCGCCCCTAAACGAAAAAACATAGATTTGCGTCCCACCCCTCAGGAGATTGCGAAGGGTCTGTCCCCAGCCCCTGGAGCCACTGATTTCTTCCCGGAAGGAGATGTGGAAGAAGCCGTTGTGGACATCAACACCAGAGAGGACAAATTTTATTCGTATATGCTTCATTTAAAGAAGAAAATAGAGGGAGTATGGGTTTACCCCTCATCAGCCGCCAAGTCGGGGCTCGGCGGTAGTCTGGCGGTAGAGTTTTCAATAGCGAAGGACGGACAACTGCTGTATGTGAACTTGCTGGATTCCTCCGGACACACTATTCTGGATGAGTCAGCTTTGCGTGCTATCAAGTCTGCGGCTCCCTATTTTCCATTTCCTCCCCGACTACAGGCAAAAAAACTGAAGATCCGTGCCAATTTTATTTACGTTACGAACAATTACCTGCGCAACATCATGTAATCGATTCCACACCCTTTTTTGTCGTCAGAATAGAGTCTTTTTCAACACCGGGCTACCGGTCATCAGGCGCTCTGTAGTCGTTGAACATGTCAGAGCTTTTTTTTCGGTCGGATCCCAAGCCCCAATTAAACCCGTCTGCGCTGAGTTAGACTTTGTGCCGACAATCCATGGACACTGATGAGTTATGATTAAAAATTACAGTTTAAGAGAAAAGAGTGAGTAATGCCACTCAATCCATGTCTATGTGTTTGAAACTTGAAACGATCTCACCAATAGGTTAAAATAGGACAATTCAATACGGTCGATAACAGAGGCTAGGCTTTATCGAGCGGGTTTTTGTTTGCCCTCGTTATAAACGGGGTCTTTAAGATGGGTTGGAGGAAAACATGAAGACTTTAGGTTTAAGCGCCGCTTGTATCATTGCTGCGTTCATCATGGGCGGCGTCTCTGCGGCGGATGAATTCTGTTGGAAGTTGGCGAGAATAGATACAGATAGTGTCACCTTGATCGGAACGGATGACGCCAGAAAAACCGCCAAGATAGGGCAGGAAGAAAGAGCCAAGATGGCTAGGTTCCTTGGTAAATCTGTAAAAGTCCATTTTGAAGACCTAAAAGGGGAACAATGGGTGGTGAGGCTGGAATCCTGGAAATAAGACGATACAACTAATGGCATTAAAAAAGGCGACCTATGTTTTAGGTCGCCTTTTTTTTGTGAGAGAAGAATTAATTAACGCTGTCTAGCGAAATGATCTCGTACGAAGTCCTGACTTCCTGGCGAGCAGCCAATTCGTACTTCTTAAGCCTGTCCTGCATTTCTTTTACACATGACCCGTCAGGACATTTCTTGGAGCCAAGTTCGATAGCTTTTTTCTGGTGCTCCGCAGCTTTGAGCGGGTCGCCCTGCTTGAAGAAGGCTTCCGCCAATGTTTCCTGAAAAACTCCATCCTGGTCACCGGACATCTGAATCGCTTTCTGAGCAAGTTCCATGGCCTTCGTGGCGTCCTGCAGTTTCTCGTCCGGGCATGTCAACAAGAACCATGCGGTGTCCTGAATAGACCACGCGTCATTGGGGCTAAGTTTAGCCACTTTCTGGAAATCTTCCGAAGCTTCCTTACATTTGCCCATACGGCTCAAAACCCAGGCACGAAGTCTGAGGGCTTCGACAAAATTGGGTTTGGCTTTGAGAGCTTTGTCTATG
>CAZGVM010000082.1:0-13824 GCA_964528855.1 uncultured Desulfomonile sp.
TCTATAGGGATCGTATGCGCTTTGAAGCCCTGCCTGACCTTTTGGACAGATTGAGCCGTCCACGGCCGCAGCATTCTCCATAGGTGTTTTGAAAGGAAGTTGAGGCAGCATCGTCCACGGGTTATAAGGATTCCCATCGATTTTGACTATTACGCCGTCCTGTAATTTGGCCTTAACCCCACAACCGGTGTTGCATTGCAGACAGACCGTATTGATTTGATTGGACGAGTCTGCCAAATCGTACAGCCTGTCGGGTCTGGCGCTATTTATTATGGAAGAGCGTCCACTGTCGTTGGCATCTGAATCCGAAGCGCTTCCAACCGCCAAACCGGCCCCCAGCAAAGCTCCTCCGGCGAGAAAACTCCGTCTGGACGTATCCACATCTATTTTCTTTTTATTCTCGCTCATGACAACTCCTCTAGCTTTGGCTGACGCCTGATTCAATACTTCTGTTCAGCAATGAACCAATATAAAAGATGGCCATCCCGACTGCTATCATTAGTAGGACGACGAGGTATTCCATGGTGGTTATGTGGTAGATAAATGAAAGCCTCGGATCCTGGAAAGCCTCCTGAATCCCTGGTAGTTGAGGAATGACCTGCCCGGGAATCAGTATGCACATCCTTGCGGCGCCAAAACCGATGACGGCCAACAGAGATGCTATGATCCAAAGCCCCCTGTTCGGGGTCGAGGTGATCAAGGTGCGGACTTCCAGAGCCCCCTGTTGTTGGTGGACAACAATAAAAGTGGTATCAAAACACCGATTGCGAGGTGAACTACCCAGAAGACAAACCAGTAACCGCCAAACAGGAGAAATTCAACGTGGGGTGAGTGAGCGCCCGGATTCCAGAAGACAATAGAAAACTCGGCGAATTCAAACACTACATAGACGATCAGACCAAATATGGTAACTGTCCTCAGGACCTTAAGAGCGGAGTCGGCCTCACTCGCGCCTGCCGCTCTCACAAACAGGAGGGCTGTGGCTCCCAAAGTGATGGCTGAGACAAAAAACAACATGGACAATAGCGGGCTGTTCCAGAATTCATTGGTTCTGACAGCCTCGAAGAACACACCACTCTGGCTGGGGAACAGTATCGAAAGAAAAATTCCAAAAACCAGGAAAGGTTTCAACAAACCGCTATTTTTGCTGAAACTCAGAATCCACGAGATAACGGCGACAGCCACGAAAATATTGTACATCCATGCGTTAAACGCCATCATACTTGTAAAAGAAGGATTCGAGAGAATGTTCATCATCCTGTCCATCCTCCCAAGATCCAGCCAAACCCCCAGAAAGGCCGGAAAAAGGCCGGCCAGACTCAAAACAATTGCGGTCCTGAGTTCAGAGTTTCTTGAAAAACCTTCTATTCCGAACAGAAATCCCAGGCTTCCCAAGACAAAAGCGCCGCCGGATATTCCCACACCGACAAAATATACTCCGATCCACAGTCCCCAAGGGACATAAGAGCCATAGCCGGCCAGGTTGTGGCCATGAGTGAGCCGAAGATAAACTCCGAAAATCCCCGCCAGAACAAACAGGATCCACACTGGCCATAGAAGTTTGGTCCAACCCGTGGACATCGGGACAGGTTGGGAGGAAACAGAACCTGATTGAATAGACATGGAACAGCCCCCTTTCCTTAAACGATGTAGTAGCAATTGGGCTTGTTGTCCCAATGCGGCAATAGTGTCTGAACGTTGTTTCTTGTTACCAACTCGCTCACCAGACTGTCACTGTCTCTGGAGTCTCCAAAATAGGTTGCCCGACCGATGCACGTAGTCACACAGGCGGGAAGAAGACCCTTTTCCAGGCGATGAAGACAGAAATGACACTTTCTGGCGTTCCCCACAGGCGATCCATGATTTTTTCGATCCCAGGATTTCCCATATTCATTGCTGGGCAACCCTTCCCATGGCGCAGGGGATCCGTAAACAGTCGCGCCTTTAAGGTCTCTGGATCCTGACGCCTCTCCTTCGGTGTATTGGCGGCCAAAATCACTCGTTCGCGCCGAATACGGGCAGGCATTGAGGCAATACCTGCACCCGATACACTTGTCGTAATCCACAACTACAATGCCGTCCGGCCTTTTCCATGTAGCGTTCACAGGACAGACCGGCACACATGATGGTTTTTCGCACTGCATGCATGGTCGAGGCAGAAAGTGAAGCGCCACATTGGGATACTCTCCCACTTCCTTCTGAATAACCGGCCGGTAAACAACGCCGGGCGGCAGTTTGTTTTCCGCCACGCACCCTATTGTGCATGCCTGGCATCCGACACATTTTCTAGTGTCTATGACCATTATCCACTTGCGTCTTTCCACCGGCTTGGCCATAGCCTTCTCAAGCTCTCGTTGCATACGAACATGATCGTCTTCATCGACCTGGGGTTTCAGATTGGTCACTGCGGTCAGGTTTCTGATGGTCTTGTCACCAACACTGTCATCGGTTTTGCCTCCTGTCCTGGCGCCGACTATAGCCACTCCAGCAACAGCAGCTCCAGCCCCCATTAACCCACCGGCCGTCATGAATTCCCGCCGGTCCATGATCTCGCTAACCTTCTTCATTACCAACTCCTTGGATATTACAATTGACAACTCATGCGAATGGTCCGCTTTTACATGCCTGATCTCAAAATCGACGCAAAACCTAAATGGTTTGAGGAAAGTCTCCCGACAGCCTTAAGCTGTTGATCCAGTATGTTAGTTCAGCTTCGAAAGGCGGTTTCACCAAGGCGGTGAAAATACCGTTCTGCACAGACTCCCTCAAATAAGGGTGATAATTTTGAACCGATATTCCTATTAAGGTAGAGTTGCGCAGGAGCTTTTTCATACCTTTGAGACTAAGTGGGTCCACACTTACGCTGTCGAGGTCCAGCAACAGAAGTGAATGCTGCTCCGGCACAGCCGCGCCTACCACTGAATTGATATCCGGAAATGTCCTGAGACTGAAACCTGCCTGGAAAACTATTCCTTCCACCAGACCCATCCTGTTCTGGTCTGAACAGATCAAAGTTATGTTCATGTTCATCTCGAGCCTCACTCTCAAGGTAACCTCACTAATTCAAACAGCGTGCCATTCAGGATCTTTTTTGGGATATCATGCAAATTTTTGTTACACAGTCAGGCGCTAACACTGAAATGGTCCGAGTTCATTGTGATATAGCGCTGGAGATGAGGCGACACTGAGGCCGCTTAATTCTGAATAGGAGCTATGGATGTCGATGGGAAGGTGAAGATAATTTACGGCGCCGAGACGATTAGTGTATCGTAAATGTACATTTTTAGCCTAATATTAAAAAACTGCATCTTTATTGGTATTTTACAAGTGCACATAAGTCGCACATGCTTATTATCGATGTGTGTGGCGGACAGCCTGAATTGGGCCCTCCTGGGTTCATTGTGGATATGAGGCGCGGTGAGTTGAGATCCTGGTAGGAATTACTGAATGCCTGTTTTGTCCAATCCATATCTTCGTAGCTTTGAATACAGGGTGCTTCTTCCGATGCCGAGTTCCTCGGCGGTTTTCTTCTTGTTTCCAGAATTTCTCAGCAAAGCTCGTTCCAGCAAGCTGCGCTCATTTTCAGAAAGATTGGGTAACGGACGGTTGATAAACTGACAGTCCCTCGATCGCACGGAACTTGGCAAATCGCCCGGCTCAAGGGCCTCGCCCTTGCAGCGGACCACTGCGTGTTCGATGGTATTTTCGAGTTCACGGACATTTCCTGGCCATGAATGGTCGGTCAACATCCTCATCGTTTCAGGTAAAATCCCTGACACAATTTTTCCCTGTTCATCGCTGAACTTTCTGAGAAAATGCCGAGCCAACAGAGGAATATCATTCCTTCTCTCCCTGAGCGTCGGCAAGTCTATGGGTATGACGTTGAGTCTATAAAACAGGTCTTCCCTGAACTTTCCTTTTTGAACTTCTTCCAACAAATTCTTGTTGGTAGCCGCCAAAATTCTGACATTGACCGATATTGACCTGTCTGCCCCAACTCTTTCGAAACATTGAGTCTGGAGCACTCTGAGCAACTTGACCTGCGCCTGTGGGGTAATTTCACCTATTTCGTCGAGAAAAACAGTTCCTCCATCAGCCTGTTCGAACCGTCCCGGTTTCTGACGTATGGCTCCCGTGAATGCGCCCTTTTCGTGACCAAATAGTTCGCTTTCCAAAAGAGTTTCCGGATATGCGGAGCAGTTTATCACCACAAAAGGATTATCTCTTCTGTGACTCTTGTCGTGGATGGCTTTTGCGACAAGTTCTTTCCCTGAACCGCTCTCGCCTTGGATCAGGACAGTAGCGTCCGTCGTGGCAATGTCTTCGACAAGCCTGAAAAGCAGGCGCATCTTGGAGTCTTTACCTATGATTCCACCGTACTCGGAACCTGCTTCCAGTTTTTGCTGGAGGTTCAGCAAAGTCTCTTCATGATCCACACATCTTTTTATAACGCCTCCGGCGTGCTCCAGTATCAGATTGATCATGCTCATATCTTCCTGGTCACATTTGCACGATGGAGAGCACGCTATTACCAGCAGTCCGTAGGAGTTGCCCATAGCCCTGATTGGAACCAGTATCTGCCTGTGAGCGTTTTTGAATGAATCGGGAACAGGCATTCCGGCGATCAGGGGCTTTTGTGTGACCTGATACATGTTTATGTGATCTATGGTTGTAGAAAGTTCATCCACCAGTTTGGCATCACGATTCAAGTGGAAACCCGACTCCGTTATGGTGAACAAATAGTCCCTGGCGTCGTTCAGGAACAGGATTGCCAACTCGTCGTTATGAACTATTTGCTTGAGTCGATAGATGAGGGTATGTCCCAAATCTTCAAGACTTGGCGATGCGCCGAGTTCACGGACTATTTCACAAAAAGACCTGGTCTGGGAATGCAGTCTTTCGAGTTCGAGTTTCTGAAACTGAAGAATTTGATTATTTTCACGAAGCTTTTTTGCCATACTCTCAAAAGAGGATGCTAAAATGGCCACTTCGTCGTGACCGCTCACATCTACTTTGACATCCCAGTTCCCCTTCTTTAACGATTCTGATGCCTTTACCAGTTGCCCCAAAGGGAGGGTGATACGCCTGACGAATACCAGGGCGCCGATCAGGGAGCAAATCAGTATAACGGCAGTAATGGAAATCATTTTCCAACGCAACGCGCTGACTTCCTGCTCAAGGCTCGCCTCAGAAAAACCTAAACGCAAGACCCCTGCCTTACCACCAAAAATAGGCCAGGCGATGTCGATGATCTTCTCTCCTGAAGATGAGACTATTTTCTTGCCAGCCCCCTGGTCCGACGAGATCGGGTTATTGGCGTCAACCAGTCTCTCGGGAAATCCGCTTCTGAATGTATGAGATATTACTTTCCCGTCCCTGACGATGAAAAGGTATGAGATTGATTTGTTACTCTTTAGCTGATGATCAAGAGATTTTTGCAAAGACACCATGTCGTGAACCAGTATCTTGTCTGTGGCTTCAAGGGCCAGTGCGTGCGCCATGTTCTCTGCTTGCGACATGGCCGATTCGACCAAACTGTGGCTGTATTGATCGGAAACGAGGAAGGAAAGCAGCAGTCCGCTCGTTATGACAAGCGCAGATACGGCAAGAAGCAGTTTTGTCTTGAGACTGGAAAATCCCATTTTCAGGTCCTAGACAGACGGTTTGGAGCCGACTATCACCCGGATTGAGTCGTACCACGAATCACTGGCTTCTACAAATCTCTCAATCATCAATTTTTTCAGGATTAAAGCTCCTTCAGGGTCAGAAGCCATTTCAAGGAACGCCTTTTTAATCGAAGCCCTGGCCTTCTCATCCATCGCAGAGGAGACAACAACAGGGGGAATTCCATAATCTTCGGACTTGGCGATGATCCTTGTGGAAGATGTTATTTCAGGATTTATCCTGTTAAAATAATCCCATATCAACCCATCCACTGATGCGCCCTGCACCAGTCCCTTCGAAACAGCCAGTATTGAATTATCGTGGCTATATGTGTAGATGATGGACCCAAAAAATGTCTCCGGGGTCTCACCTATTTCCCTGAGCATGTAGGTTGGGGAAAGCCTTCCAGTGTTGGAATCAGGATCAGTGAAGGCAAAAGTCTTGCCTCTGAGATCGTTGATGGTTTTTTCCGGACCAGAGCTGTTTACGATCAGGTAAGAATTGTAAAAATGCGAACCATTGACTTCAGGGGCCACAAGGAGTTCCAGGCCATGCTTTTCTTTGCCCGTCACATAAGGCCCCGAACATATGAACGCCAGGTCAACAGCCCCTTCAGCAAGCATCTCGTTAATTTCCTGGTAAGTCTTACGTTGAACAATTTCAATCTTCCTGTCCAGTTTTCCGCTCAGATAACCTACCAGATCCTGATAGGCGGAAAAGGTTTCCTTTGGCGAGACCATAGCCCCAATGGCTATTCGTATTGACCCTCTCGATGACTCTACTGAGACCGGCTTATCGATCGAAATACGTTTGGAGAAATCGACAGCCGTTCGTTCCTCAAACTGGGAACAGGCAGTTAGGACAACTATAAAAACAATAATGATTAACTGTATAAACTTATTCATGTTTTTACACCCCGGAGTTAGCTGGCGTTTACACATGGAGAGCCGGAGCGATAAAGGACTGAACGCTTGAACCACTGACAATCTTAAACTATCATTTGTTTTTTTACCATAACTGTCAAGTTTTCTGACCTTTAAGTTTTTGTGTCGGTTCATGAATTACCGTTAATGCGCACTATTGAGTGCAAAACGTTATTTTTGAGAATTGGGATTAATAGTTTGACCTTTTATATAGTTTGAATCATATTAAGAAGTTAAAATTTTGAGCCTTGAAATGAGTGTCCCTGACAGCCTTGAAATTGCCTAATGGGCGCTTATCGCTCGCCAGATTGTAAGGAGAACAAACAGTATGGGTATTGATTTCGAGAGTTCTGATCACAACATGCAGAGCTACCAGGAAACTTACGGTGAATTCAGGCTGGATTGCCCCGAATACTACAATTTTGGATATGATTTGGTAGACAGGTTCTCTGAGGACCCTGAACTGGAAATGATGCGTTGGGCCGGAGACGACGCTGTTGATCAGAGGCTCACCTACGCCCACTTCAGGGATCGCTCAAATCAGGTCGTCAACGCCCTGAACTCAGTTGGTCTGAAAAAGAATGACCACGTAATGATAGTCATGTCCCGCGTACCACAGTGGTGGGAGAGCATGATAGGGATGATAAAGGCCGGTGTCATTGCCGTGCCTGGAACTACGCAGCTTACTGAAAAGGACATCAAATATCGTCTAAAAGCCAGTCACATCAAGTGCGTTATCACAGACACAGACAACGCCCACAAGTTTGACGAGGCAAAAAAAGATTTTCCCGCCCTAAAGACCCTGATAATCGTAGGCGGCGATCGGGAAGGCTGGATCAATTACGAGACCCTCTTGTCGGGGCGTGAAAGAGTAGTAGCGCCCGCTGACAAGGTTTTGACCCATCGTGATGATCCTATGCTTCTATATTTCACCAGCGGCACGACCGGTCAACCCAAGATGGCGTTGCACATGCACAGCTACGCTCATGCCCATACAGTAACCGGCAAGTTCTGGCTCGATTTGCGCAAAGGCGATCTGCACTGGAATTTATCTGACACCGGCTGGGGAAAAGCTGCCTGGAGTAGTTTGTTTGGTCCATTGGGGACAGGAGCTACACTTTACGTACACAATACAAAGGGGAAATATAGCGCCAACCTCACTCTGAATCTGCTGGCCAGGAACAACATAACAAGCTTCTGTGCTCCACCGACCGCTTACAGGCTTCTGATAGTAGAAGACCTGGCCAAGTATGATCTCTCATCATTAAGGAGTTGTGTGGGCGCCGGCGAGCCGTTGAATCCGGAAGTTATTGAGACGTGGCGGAAGCAGACAGGCATCACTATCCGCGACGGCTATGGGCAGACTGAGACTGTTTTGATAGTGGGCAACTTCCCGGTTGATGACGCGCCGGTGAAGCCGGGTTCGATGGGAAAATGCGCTCCGGGTTTCGTGGTCGAGGTCGTTGACGACAGCGGGATGCCGCTGGCGCCGGATCAAGAGGGTGACATAGCAGTCCTCGTAAAGCCGGATCGTCCCCTGGGCCTTTTTAAGGAATATTGGGACAATCCTCGCGCAACAAACTCGACCTATCGTGGAGACTGGTACATTACAGGCGATCGGGCCATCCGTGACAGAGAGGGTTATTTCTGGTTCGTGGGACGCGCTGATGACGTAATTATAAGCTCAGGCTACCGCATCGGTCCGTTCGAAGTAGAGAGCGCCTTGATAGAGCACCCCGCTGTTCTGGAATCCGCCGTGATTGCAAGACCGGACACGGTTCGCGGCGAAATCGTGAAAGCCTTTGTCGTGCTGCGTCCGGAATACCAACCCTCAGACGAACTAGCCAAAGAATTGCAGGACTTTGTCAAAAATCTCACTGCCCCGTACAAATATCCCAGAGAGATAGAATTCACCTCAGAACTGCCCAAGACGATCAGCGGCAAGATCAGACGAATCGAATTGCGCCAGAAACACTGATACCAAAAATGAATCGGCTCCTCCCAATCCGGCAGGAGCCGATCCAAACTTTCCTGAACCGATTGCTCTTGTTAGTTGATAACCAGTTTTTGAGTATGCTGAATAAATTCGGCCATCTTGCAAGGCTTGTGTAAAAAGCCCTTAATGTATGGGAAGACATCCTTGCAAAAACTGTCTGAGGGGTCCAGCACACTTACTACCATGACTTTTACCAGTGGGTTGAGTTCCAGCAGTTTCATCAAACAGTCTTTTCCTGACATGCGAGGCATCAGAAGGTCAAGGACTACAAGTGATATGTCGTTCTTTCGGGCACCGTAAATCTCAACAGCCTTTTCACCACTGTCCGCCAGGATAGGCTCAAAACCGGAAATTTGGAGAAAATTCTCCAGCAACTGGCTAAAAAAAGGGCTGTCTTCGACCACGAGTATCCTGGCCCCTTTACCGTCTGAAACCGTTGCCTCCAAATCCTTCGGCGCGTTGTGTATTCCTGTATGATTGACGAACTCACCCGAGAAAGACAGATCACCGGCCCGGAAGCTGTCCGTAGTTTGCATGACTTTTCTCCAGGGAACGGTCATGAGAGGACTTGCCGAATATCCTAAAAATCATTCTTACTGAATGCAAACAGAAAAGTAAAGCAAAAGCTTAATAAAATTAACCCTTCGCAAGCATACCAATACATCGGTTGATTCTCTACTAACTGCTGCTGGGGGTCTTTGGTGTTGAAAATGGTATTCGCAGGACTCCCCATATCGGAGGACAATTGGGGCAGGGTCTTATTTCGTGCTCGATAATGAACCCATGCTTGGCATAAAAATCCAGGCTCCTGGGGTTGGAGCATTCCAGATAGACTGGAACCTGTTGTTCGTCGGCTTTTCGTAAAATCCCCTTAAGCAATGTCCCGCCGTAGTTTTTCCCCTGATGCCCCGGATCGACGCCTATCACGACAATATACCAACAGGGACTGTTTGGCCGCATCTTCTCAGCTTCGTGATAAATGCTCCAAAATTTGGACAGTATTCCCACGCCGTCAGTAGTCAACAGCCTAAACATCAATCTGATGAGCATTGGGACAGCGGACAAGAAACGACGAAAAGACGGCGGATATTCTCCTGGGCCAAAGGCGCCAAGCACGGCGGCGCATTGTCCCTCCGGACCGTCCAGCCTGAAAAACTGAGAGGCCCCTTCAAGAAAGAATTCCAGAATGGGCTCGATCTTTTTGGAACGGTCTTCTTCATTCGGCCAGAAAAACTCGAACAAAGGATCATGAAAGAAAGCTTCTACCAGTATTTCAACACACTTGTCTTTCATCAGATAAAAACTCCAATCACAATCGTGACAAAATAGCGACCGTTTCAGCCCAAAACAGCCTGTTTCAATTCCAGGTAACCTCTGGTCATGTGGCTCGTCCTCCTTCAATTACGACCACTCTGTCTGCGCATTCTACAACTGACTCCCTGTGCGAAATGAACACCACGGTCATTTTCCCACGTAGATCCTTTAAGGCGGCAATTATCTGGCGCTCGTTATTCACGTCAAGGTTGCTTGTCGCCTCATCGAGCAAAAGCAAGGTGGGCTTGCGCAACAATGCCCTTGCCAAGGCTATTCTCTGTCGCTGGCCACCAGATAGCCTTACGCCTCGATCGCCCACAACTGTCATGAGACCTTCAGGTAATTTCTTGATGAATTCGGCTGCAGAGGCCAATTCCAAAGCTTCCCAGATGTCTTCCCCGGAGCTTTTCTCGGACGCCCACAACATATTTTCCCTGAGCGTTTCATGGAACAGCAGGCTTTCCTGAGGAACATAACCCACTGATTTGCGCCACGAGTGCAGCACGTTTCCATCGAGGATTTTTCCGTCAATTAGCACATGGCCCGAATCCGGAACCAGCAAGCCTATAAGAAGATCGGCAAAGGTGCTCTTACCACCTCCCGATGGCCCCAGAATCACAGTCGTTTCACGAGCCTTTATGAACAGGTTAAGATTGTCAATAACAAAGTGTGGGCCGGTTTTGTCATACTTGAAGAAAACATTCCGGAACTCTACGCCCTCCAGCAAATCAATCGGTTTTAAGACCCCGTGTATTTGAGGCTCAATTGATGAGTTGAAAGTATCCTTCATTTCCAGAACCGCCCGGTAGGCCGGCAACATGTTCAGCGTTCCCTGCCACGTTCGTTGCATCCACGAAAACATCGGGACAAGGCTTGCAAACAGGAATAGCATGATCAAAAGACGGGATACCGGAATTTCAAGAATTTGTACTCCGACAAAAAAGAATATGGCTACGACAACCACTCCGCCAATCTGATAATACATCCCCGTCGAAGATAGTATCCCCGCAAACCGATTCGCCTGTTGTTCAAGATTCGCGCTCAAGGAACAGAAACTCCTGACGTGCTTGTCTTCAGCCCCAAAACTCTTGGCCACTTTCATGCCTGAAAGATGTTCCATGAGTACGGCAAACAAACTCGACATCGTCCTGCGCCAATCCTCACCAAGTTCGTACGACCTTCGGTTCAGCGGCCTCAAAACCAGCAGCAACAGTCCGGAGCTGACTATCGCAACGCATGACAGTTCAAACGACAGCATCATGGCAATGGCTACATGAACAATAACCACGAAGATCGTGCTAATAAGGGCAAAGAGACCATAGGTGGCATTGTCGATAGTGGTGAGGTTGGCAGTCATGACGTGGTTAATGTCCGAAGACCTGATCTGAATGAAACTGAGCCATTGCACTCTCGCCATAGAACTGAAAAGATCGTCACGCAGCTTGCGGGTGAATGAATGGGCCAGTTTTGAGTTGACTATGGTGGACCATCTCTGGATAACGGCATATATGCAGACAATCAGGACATAAACGATGAGGACAGCCGGTAAACTGAGAGGCAGTCCCGTATGATTCCACACCTTCCCAATTACCGCCACTATGCCTTCAGGGGCTGAATCGCCAATTCCAATGAGTTGCAGAAATGGAACCAGCATTAGTAAACCAACCCCTTGGGTGAGCCCCATGACAATCAGGACAACTATAGCCACGTATGCCAGAGTCCCCGAATGTTCGAACAGGTCTTCAAGGTAAAGCATGAACAGTCTGTTTTTCGAATAATCCTTCAATTTCTTACACTCCGGCAGGCTATTCCGGCAGAGTAAATAATTAACTGGGGTCCAAAACCGTCAATTAAATTCGTGCCCTGCTAGAATCCTCTTTCAATAATTCCCTCGGTTGATTTTTTCATCCCACTCCATACCCCATCATAAGGGTCATTATTCTCTGGATCAATTGAAAGCGAGAAGGCTTCCGGCTCACCATTTTCGAAAAATATTTCGACAATGGGCTCAAACTTGACGCTCAGGAAGCGGGCATTCTTCTCGAGGGTTAGTTGTGAACCCGGCGGAACGTAGAGCCCTGCGGTAATGTGTCCACAGAATCCAGGATCTGCGTCGGTCACACGAATTATTGATCCATTGCGGAATACCGTCGTCCGTTCCTTGATCACCCCGATGAGCCAGGGCGGCATTTTTAGCTGCTCTACCGTCTGCAATAGATAGTAGCCGGTTGAGAGCATCCAACCCTGCCCTACCCTTGGCATGGACGGACTAATGGGAAGATGATCCGGCTTGATCTCAACAGTCGGCGGAGTCCTCCTGAGATTGACCCCCATAAATGAACTGAACGTGTCGGTTGAGCGGGTCAGAGTGAAAACGGCGTTGAGTGTCAGATCAACTTTTGATCCCTCAAACGGCTGTTTTCTACGATCATCCGACAGTGGACTGATGAATGTTGGATCTATCTCCAGTAGTTGTCTTATTGTTGAGGCGGAAATTTTCAATGTGCTTGACCTCCACGTAGATCGATCGATTTCCAGAACTCGAGCCTGGATGTTCGAAATATTTTTTGGCTGATACGTTTTACACTTTTCGGTTGGCTATTGGAACAGTGTCATAAGGAAAAAGACTTCTAGCCCGGCCCCCAACCCTGATCATGTCACTACAATTGATTTGTTGATGTCATTCATGAGTCGGTTTTAAAGACCTGACAGGTTCCAATGACATTTTCTGTTCGATTGCGAAAAAAATAGCGTATTATAATTCACCAAGTCTTTGATACTGAATCTCAAATATGGAAATCTTCCCGCCGACATCAGTCATCAGATCAGGAGTGTTTGGAGTATGTCAAAACAAACCCGGAAACTGCTTGCAACCGGAGACTACAGTCTGGACAGATATATTTATTTAGAGGGGTTTCAGGATGAATCTGCGGACTTATCAAACTCCCTGGTGAAGGCAAAACGAATCTGGAACGAAGTTGTAAAGGGCGACGCCGGATCAGTTCTCGAATCCCTTTTGGCTCGTGGATATGAGGCTTTTGATCCTTTTGACATACGGGAAACGGGTGCAGAATCGGTGTACCTTCTTACCAGGCAAGGATCGAAAGAAAACCCAAAATGGAGGATAGCCCAGGCGATTGTAGCTGAGCAAAAAAATTTGACATGCCTCTCGACCCAATCCAACCTCATGGACAATCATCCATCGGGTATTCCGGCAATCTTCATAGACGCTGAACACTGTGATCTGGCGAAGAATAAAGATCGAATCCGGGCTTTATTTTCAGCGCGTCCATACATGGTTCAGACTCGAGACCCAAGAAAGTCGGAGTGGGTAAACCTGAGGGCCGAGGGTTTACATTGCGGCCTTTGGATTTCTTCACTGAGTCACATGTCCGATGGAGCGCTATCGTTTGCAGGAAACTGGGAAAACATTCACGACAGATTGTTGAAATACCTCCGGGCAGATTCAACGTTGTGGGCTGACAACCAATGGAGACAATGGATTATAGTCAGAATCCATTCTGACGGCGTGCTGGCGATAGGCCCCTCCGAAGGATATGAGGAAGGCCTCCTGCTGATCTTTGCCGGTGACCAGCCAGGCTCTTTTGCTAGAAAAGGACACGGGACTGTAACTGGAGGAAGCGCGTTCCTCGCCGCAGCACTGGCGGACGCCCTGTATGACATCGGTCTGCTCAGAGAAAGCCTAGAAAAGGGTCTTTCATTGCTTAGGCGACTAAACGAAGAGGGTTATGTAGGGCCTCCACCAGGGATCACCGACTGGAAATTGGAAGGCTATACGAATTTACCTACTCATCTGTTCGATACACCACGGATAGACAACATCCTTCAATACAACATACGACCTCCCGGATCGAGTTGGGATGATGTCTGCAAGGTGGTATGCGGCGCTCAGGAGGAGATCAGAAG
>CAZGVM010000083.1:0-9589 GCA_964528855.1 uncultured Desulfomonile sp.
CCATAAAAAATTAAATTTTAGACGGATTTCTTGGACCAAAAACTCTTTAGACGGATTTCAGGAAAATCATGACGGTCATCCAAATGATATAGTCGCTGGCGTGCAAGCAAAGTTAACACTTTGCCGATTGGCTGCCTGCGCAAAGACAATCACAGCAAACCCCCTGCAACTCCAAATGCATGGACTGAACCTCTCCGCAATCTTTCAATTCATCAGGCATTTGTAAATCTTCCAGGGCGTTTATGTAGACGTCTCTAACCAGGCCACAGCGTTTGCAGACAAAGTGCTGGTGCAGCTCGGTATTGGCGTCCAGTCTCATCCTGTCTGATTGAATGTGTAAACGGGAGATGACCTTGAGTTTTTCAAGAGTTGAGGTGGCCCGGTACACCGTGTCAAAGGAGATGGTGGGCAATTTTCGTCTTACTCTCTTAAAAATGGTCTCTGCGTCCGGGTGTTCTTTTGATCCGGCAATCTCCTTGAAAATAACAAGTCGCTGATATGTGATTTTAACACCCTCGCGTCTACAGGCTTCCATAAATTCAGAGACTCTTCTATCAATTTCTTCAGATGTGAGATTCATGATGCGGCGCTTTCACGACATACAGATTTTGTATTTGTTTATCATTCCTTAGTATTTTGGCGCCACTATATGGCGCGCCAAATTTAATACTTGTCGCATTTTTAGGCAAGTCATAATTTCGAGGTGTAGAAACTGGCGGGAATCTATTGAAATATTCAGCGACACAATTTTTTTCTGACAGAGAATTCAGGCATAGTAACTGGGAATGCGCCGGGTTCATTCAAGTGGCCCGGCGCCGTTCTTGAGGAGGTTATGCTGCAAGCCTCTCTCTTTTGATTATTTCACCGCGAGAGCTGATGACGATTTTTTCTACCGGTATCTGTTTCCCGGCCATTTTCATTCCGTATTTGACAATTTCAGGCAAACCTGAACAGCATGGCACTTCCATGATGACAACCGTGACACTCTTGATCGATGCGTTCTCGAAGATCTCCGTAAATTTCTCAATATATGCCCTTGCGTCATCAAATTTTGGACACCCGACCATCAGCGCCTTGCCGGCCAACAGTTCTCTGTGGAAACCAGCGTAGGCGAATGCGGTGCAGTCCGCAGCCACAAGCAGATCAGCGTTTTTCAGGAAAGGAGCGGTAGCAGGCACGAGTTTAATTTGAACCGGCCAGTGAGACAGGGCTGATCCCTGGGCTTCATACTGCGCTGGGGCGTTGGCGCAGGCGCAACTGGAAGCCGAAGCTTCGAATGTCTGGATATGGCTCGATGGGCATCCGCATGCCATCGTTTCAGGCCCCTTGGATTTAGCCTGCTGGGCAAGCTCGTCCAATCGGTGTTCTACCGCCTCTTCATCGAAATCATCAGCCTCTTTATGAATAACTTTCAGGGCTCCTGTGGGGCAATCGCCCAAACACGCGCCCAGACCGTCACAATATTTCTCAGCTACAAGTCTGGCCTTCCCGTCGATTATCTCCAAAGCGCCTTCTGCGCAGGAAATGATACAATTTCCACAACCATTACAGAGGTTTTCATCTATTTTAATTATGTTTCTGATCTTTTTCATTGTTCTGATCCTTTCACGGATTATTCGTCAGACAGACTCCGGTCTGCTTTTTGTCATAGTTAGAGGCTCACGCCTGGTTAGAATTCTGGAACAATTCTCTGGCCAGTTCTTTTCCCGAATCGGTCAAGAGGTTCTTCTCCAACAAATGTTTTGCCTCTTCCAGGGAAATTTTTGACTTTTTTAGTTTTTCCTGAACATTCGCCAGAATGTCGGAATCGTATACCACCTTGTAATTGGGGCTTTCATCAGGGCCCGGATGATGATGCCGTGCGACAATGTCACAGACTTCATCGATCAACTCCGGCTTTGCATCCAGGTCATCCAGTATTTGACGCGCGACGGCGGGTCCTTCCTTTTCCTGATATTCGGGGGCGTCACTGTCGTATTTTTTCATGGCCTCGACAGCCCCTATGTCGTGTAAGTAAGCGGCCGACAAAACTATGGGTGGTGAAGCTTTTTCCTTGACAGCCAGCTTCTCTGCAAACCCCGCAACCCTGGCTGAGTGGCCTATGCGTTTAAAATCGGTCTTAAAATACAGTTTCATCTGAACTGCGACCTTGTCTTTAAAAAGGTCTTCCTTCTGTTTTATCAACTCAGGCGGCAAGTCACCAAAACATTGTTCTGCAAACTTGCAATGGGCTGCGCACCCGAAATCCATTCGGGGATTTAGGACCTGATGCCCGCAGCTCTTGCATCTGCGCCTGGTTTCATCTTTAAAAAATTCGACCACTGCTCCGCAATTTGGGCAATTCGAATCAAAAATCGCGTCGAATTTCCAGTATCTGGGATCCTGTCCAGGGCATTTCATGGTCCTTCTCCTTGATGTTGCTCTCGGACAAAGCTGTCTTCTAGGCGCCCGAGTTGTATCTCTTCTACTCGAGCGCCTGTGTTAAAAAACTAATCTCTAATGTTGTTGTGGTTGATCAGCCAAAACCCGAAAGGGTCAAACTAACTGGCCTACAATAAAACGACCGTTCATGGTAATGATCGGGACTAGCCCAATATTGCCTTAAGATCCTCATCCGGGGTCGATATGGGCTTGATGTCGAATGTCTTGACCAGCACATCCAGCACATTGGGTGTGATGAAAGCCGGCAAGGTCGGGCCAAGACGAATCCCCTTGATGCCCAGATGGAACAGTGTCAAAAGAATGGCGCACGCCTTTTGCTCATACCACGACAGTATCATCGAAAGAGGAAGCTCGTTGACGCTGCAGTTGAAAGCGTTAGCCAGGGCGACCGCTATCTGTATTGCTGAATAGGCGTCATTACACTGTCCGATGTCCAGCAACCTGGGAATGCCGCCGATGTCACCAAGGTCCTTGTCAAAGAATCTGAACTTGCCGCAGGCCAATGTCAGCACTACCGTGTCTTTAGGCGTCTTCTCAACGAACTCGGTGTAGTAATTTCTGCCCGGTTTGGCGCCATCGCAGCCGGCCACCAGGAAGAAATGTTTGATCGCTCCACTCTTGACGGCGTCGATGACTGTTCCCGCCACAGACATGACCGCGTTTCTACCAAAACCGCACATAACGCTCTTGCCGTTTGTGTCTGAAGCGAATCCCGGCATTTCAAGAGCCTTGTTGATGACCGGAGTAAAATCCTTGTCTGCAATGTGTTTCACGCCCGGCCAGCCTACCAGGCCGGTTGTGAAGATGCTGTCCTTGTAGGAGTCGGCAGGCTTCTGAATACAGTTGGTGGTCATTAGAACGGCGCCGGGAAATTCGGAGAATTCTTTTTTCTGATTCTGCCAAGCTGTTCCATAATGCCCATAAAAATGGGGATACTTCTTCAGCTCCGGATAAGCGTGGGTCGGGAGCATCTCACCGTGAGTGTAGATGTTTATACCCTTTCCTTCAGTCTGCTTGAGCAGAAGATCAAGATCTTTAAGGTCGTGTCCTGAGACCAGAATAGCCTTACCGGCTTTGGCGCCCAAGGGCACTTTGGTCGGCACGGGATGGCCATAAGCGCCTGTGTTGGCGGCGTCGAGCATTTCCATGACCTTCAGGTTCACTTCGCCACACTTCAACACCAGCCCTACCCAAGCGTTCAGATCGAGGTCCAATCTCATAGTGGAGGCAAGCGCCTCAGCTATGAAAGCATTCACTTCATCGCTTTCCTGACCAAGGATGGCGGCGTGGTCGGCATAAGCGGCTACTCCTCTCAGCCCGAAAATCAGTGTGTGCTTTAGTGACCTGATGTCCGGGTTTGTCTCTCCATCATTCATAAAACCCACTGCGGCCCCTTGAACGAACATGCCGTCTTTGGTCGCAGCCGGCTTGAACGTAGCTGCGTCGTCCGTAAAATCGACCTTGCCACCTGCTGCTTTCACACGGCCTTTCAATGAGTCACGAAGCTCCACCGCTTTGTTGATCAACACTACGAACCTGTCATCATCAAAATCGACATTCGTGAGAGTTGAAAAAAGGCCTTCATTGATGAATCGACCAATCTGCCTGTCAACTACGCCAACCTTGGCGCCCTCGACCACGAACAGGGACAATCCCTTGAGAGCATGCATCAACAGGTCCTGAATAGCTGAAGTTTCGGCTCCCTTACCACAGACGCCCGACCTGGTGCAGCCGGTTCCCCCGGAAGTCTGCTCACATTGATAACAAAACATTTTTTCGGCCATAGTTCCCTCCTTGATCTATTCGACAAAATAAGCTGAGTATTTGTTTTCCTACGTCGTCTTCCTTTTCTACAAATATGAACACTTTCGTGATTAGCCACATTGACTTAAGTCAAGACACCGTCTTTTTTCATGTTGACCATCAAAAAATCTTTGTCGTCAAAGAAATGATCGGGATTTGAGCCGACGTGCAAGCCCCTCCGAGATAGCCCCCGGACCTCTGAAATAAACGTCGTGGAAACATTTTTGATCAGGCACGCTCATTGCCATGCGCATCCGATCATGTCAGAATTGACTTACGTCTTGATTGACGCGCTTGATGACCTCGCCCAATCGCTCGCCGCTCATATTGTTAGTCATATAGAAAGTCACAATCTTTTCAATCTGCTCTAAAGCCCCGTCCTTGGTAAATGTCCCTGGGATCTCCATGCCGAGTTGAGGCCTGCGACCAAGTTTACCACCGACAACCAGTCTGTAACCCGCTTCACCTTCAAGCAAGGCGCCTGTCGGACAATGCCTGGCGCACTGCGCGCACTGGAGACATGCCGAGTAATCAATCTCTGGGGCAGAATCTCCCTCGGTCAGAGATATGGCGTCCTCCTGGCATGTTCTGACACATTCTCCGCAGGATGTGCACTCAGCCAAGGACAAAACAGGCGGACACGCTGCGATTATTCCGACATCGGCAATCTGCGGCCTCGAACACGCGTTAGGGCAGTCAGAAATTGATACCCTGAATTCATGATGAAATTTCAGGGCGCCTTTAACGCGCCCCTTCAGAAAATCCTTGAAATTGCAGCCCTCCAGTAAGAATTCCAGCTTTTGAACCATGTCACCATCACGGCTAACCCTGTTTGGACATCCGCTGGGACCAAAACACGTTTCCAACTGATAGCCCTTTACCTCATCCTCCATGTTCTTCAGATATTTCTGCTGACACAGTCGAACGTGCTCAAGACTCACTTCAGATGAGTTGAGACGGGCTGCCTCCTCCTCGACGCGCTTTTTCACCCGTTTTCTTATGAAAAAAGGAACTTTGGAAACGGCTTCCTCAGCCTGCCTGGTCCATTTCATCCTGTTTACCTCGAATCAATGTCAAAAAAAAACAGCCGGACTCCTTTTCTTGCAAAAATTGATCGGCTTGATAGATTGTCTACAGATTTCAACTTCTAATACATTATATTAGTACCACTTACAAAAAAAGTCCAGTTGGACGGTGTCTGCCAAAGTGGCTGATCATAAGGCTCAGCTTCGACCAACCCTCTCCAGACACTCAAGGGCGGAAACATGAATCATCAGACTTTGAATGAAATCCCTCTATTTGAGGGACTTTCGGATAACCAACTACAGGATTTGTCATCAATAGCTATTACCAAGACTTTCAAGCGTGGCGGCGCCATATTCTCCGAGAATGACCCAGGCGCCGGGTTTTACGTTGTAAGTGAAGGTAAAATAAAAATATTCAAGATATCAGGAGATGGAAAAGAGCAGATCCTCCACATATTCGGTCCTGGCGAACCTTTTGGGGAGGCGCCGGTGTTTGAAGGAAGGAGATTCCCCGCGCACGCCATGGCCCTGGAAGATTCTCAAGCGCTCTACTTCCCCAGGGTGGCTTTTGTTGATCTGGTCAAGAGAAACCCATCCCTGGCGTTAAGTATGCTGGCGGTGCTGTCCCGGAGGTTGAGGCGGTTCGCTGCCCTTGTGGAAGATTTGTCGCTCAAGGAAGTGCCGACCAGGCTTGCAGCGCACCTGATATACCTGAGTGAAAATTCTTCTGGTGACAGCGAGTTGTCTCTGGACATTTCCAAGAATCAGTTGGCTGGGCTTCTGGGAACAATTCCTGAAACACTGTCACGCATACTTACAAAAATGGCGAAAAAGGGTCTCATCCAAATCCATGGTCCCAAAATAAAAATCATGGACAAGGCCGGCCTCGCCGAGTTGGGCCAGGGATCAACACGACTTTAGGATTTTCTACTTGTAGGCATTTGGTCATGTGTTTTTAATGTAGTAATCTTCTGTTGATCGATCAATTAACTCGAAGCGGCAGGACTCATGGCGATTGAAAAAATTCATGGTAATCTTTGTGATCTGTATGACGCATATAATCGACGAGAGTATGTACATCCGGATCCACTTGAATTTTTATATAATTATGACGATGTGCGAGATCGTGAGATTGTTGGAATAGTGGCGTCTTCCCTGGCTTATGGTGGAATAAAGCAAATATTGAAAAGTGTTTCGGCGGCTTTGTCTTCCATCCCCTCCCCAGCCGATTTCATAATTAATTCCTCTAAAAGTGAGCTTTTGAAACTTTATAGTGGATTTAAACACAGATTCACCACAGGTGAAGAACTAGCCATGACGCTTTATGGGATAAAGACCGTACTGGAAAAATACGGATCACTGGAAACCTGCTTCCTGAATGGGCTCTCAGAGAACGATGAAACGGTGCTTCCTGCTCTTGCCCGGTTTGTAGCCGAACTCTCTTCTGTTTTTAATGAAAAACCCCGAAGCCTCCTGCCCTCTCCCAGTAAAGGAAGCGCCTGCAAGAGACTCAATCTGTATCTCCGGTGGATGACGCGCAATGATGATGTTGATCCGGGGGGGTGGCACAGCGTTCCCTCATCTAAACTGGTGATCCCTGTAGACATTCACATGCACAGAATCAGTCGAAGCCTTGGTTTAACCGCCAGAAAGTCGGCTGATTTGAGAACGGCCCTGGAAATTACCGACGCTTTTCGGAAAATTTCACCAGATGATCCCGTCAAATACGATTTCTGCTTGACGAGACTGGGAATCAGAGATGACCTTACGCCGGATGAATTCCTTACGGCGTGCGAATTGTCAACCCTATAAAAAAATGTCATTGTTTTGGCGGCCAAACACCAAACGATATCTTTTGACCCGACCTCACATTGTACTTCTTGCAGAAACCGGACTTCAACTCGAGGCAGTATCTGGAAGGAAACATTGATGGGTAGGTTGTTCCTGAATCCGGAGCTATGTTCTCATATATCAGGCGAATCGTATCGGACGTGTCGATCCAGACTGCGTCGATGGGGAACTTCATGCCTTGCATGTGAATGGCGTAGATCCCCTCGTGAATGAAATCCAGAAGCATCCCTGAATCATCATTTATTGTTGTCCAACCGAGTAAACCCTCAACACGCAAAGGGCCAGTATTCGCCAAACTCGCCTTAACAACTTTTGATCCAAGGTTGATTGCCACATACTGATTTCGGGGCGCTTCCAATGTTTGACCAAAAGCGTTTTGCTCCAAAAGCGGAACTGAGAACTGGAAAATTATCAACAACGCCAATGCGGCGACATGAAATTTCTTTAGGGCCAGGCTATCTTCATTCTTGTCATGGAATGACTGGTCTGACATGCTTGCCATCCTCCCCGACGGGTATCAAGTCCCAGGCCAACTATAGCCCGGATTCCCCATAACATTGTAGCACATCAATTCTACATATTTAAGGGACTTCCATTTGCTTACCATTAAATGAAGTGAAAGCACGCAAACCTCAAAGAATCATTCCTACCTAGTAGTCACCAGGTATTGACCTTTATGGTTTAACGCGTTATAGCTGTACAAAGTTGGAATTGAATCCTGAAAGGAACCTGGTTTCTAATAATTCACTATTCTTGATTAAGAGGAGTCAAATGAACACGTTTTCTATTACGAGAAGAGGCTTCCTCGCTGGAGCTGCGGCCGGAGGAGCTACATTGATAGCATCATCTTACATGGGGAGCGAAGTCCTGGCGGCAGCAGAACCTTCTATGAAGGAAGGGGCCCCACAGGTCAAAGACATGGAATCGGCTTCACACGCAGAAGATTCAGCCAATTTCAAAGTGGTTGACACCTACGAATTCCCTGGATTCAAGGTTGTTCAGATCATACTGCCAGTGCTTTCGATTTACACCTATCTTCTGATTAGCGAAGGCGAAGCTCTTCTGATAGATCCGGTTCGTGACATATCTTTTTATCTCGATACCGCCAAAAAGCAGGGAGCGAAGATAGTAGGGGTATATCTGTCTCATTCGCATGCCGATTTTGTAGCAGGACATACCGAAGTGAAGAAAGCCCTGGGTGTCCCCATTCTCCAGAGTCATAAATCCGGAGTAAAATATCCCTTCAAGCCTATGAATGAGGAGTCTACCGTCAAGATAGGAAAGGCCACTCTAAAATTTCTGGATACACCCGGACATACCCCCGATGGTCAATGTTGCGCAGTATATTCCGAAGACGACCTAAAGAATCCTAAATTGCTGTTCACAGGTGATGTGCTTTTTGTCGGAAGCATAGGAAGGCCTGATTTGCTTGACGGAACCATTCCTGCGGCTTGGCTGGCAGGGGCGTCCTATGACTCATGGAAAAACAAACTGTCCAAACTTCCGGACAATGTTTTCATTTTCCCGGCTCACGGAGCAGGCTCCCTGTGTGGCGCCAATCTTGGTGATGAGCCAAAATCAACCATCGGCAAGGAAAAGGAATCAAATCCATATTTCAAAGCCCGAGGCAGAGGTGAGTTCGTTGCGATGGTTCTTCAGGGTTTGCCGGAAGCCCCTCAATACTTTGCTCACAATGCGAAGATGAACAGGGAGGGACCCAAATCGGTCAATTGGGATCTCCCGGTCTCTAAAGAAATCAAGGCGTCTTCCGAACTTACCAAACCGTCAAAATACTACCTGGTGGACATCAGGGACGCTGAAACTTACGCCAGGGAACACATTCCCAATTCGGTGAACGTGGCAGTCAGGGGTAGATTGGAAACCTGGGTCGGATCCATGGTGCCGTGGGGATCCAGATTAGTATTGGCCGGAGACCAGGAATCTCTCAAAGAAGCCAGACTCAGGCTTCATAGAATCGGCTATACTGGAGAAGTTATTACCTTGGATTCCTGGAAAAAGGCAAAGTTGCCTATGAAGTCACAAACCCCCATTACACCTCAGAAGTTACATGAGCAGATTCAGAATGGAGATGCGCCACTGATAGTGGATGTTCGTCTTCCAGCCGAATGGATGGCCATGAGAATAGGAAATGTGTTCAACATTCCGCTAACTAAACTGGCGGAACTTTCTTCGAAGCTGGAACCCGGTCAACCTGTGGTGTTAGTGTGCAATTCAGCTTACAGATCAAGTTTGGCCACAGGCGTCCTGGAAAGGAAAGGTTTCACGAAGGCCATTAGCCTCGAAGGCGGTAGTCAGGCCTGGATGGACGCTGGCTTTCCTGTTTATGAAGGAGAAAAAACAGCGGAAGCTGGATTGGTTCCTGTGCGGGCTGAACCAAAAATGAGTCCTACAGAATAGTCCTGATCAACCGGTGTCGGGTTTTCTAAATCCTGCTTTTTCCACCGGAG
>CAZGVM010000083.1:9689-13764 GCA_964528855.1 uncultured Desulfomonile sp.
AAATGCATGGTTCAACCAAACTTATGTTTCCTTCACCCTACTGTTTTAGTATACTGCTTCCTGAAATTTTATATCGAAAAGTTCAGTTTGAGGGTGAAACATGGCCGTGAATCAGAAATTGCTGGACATCCTTGTATGTCCAAAATGTAAAGGAGATTTAAATCTCACTCCGAATTCCGATGGACTGATATGCGAAGCATGTAGACTAAAATATGAAATCAAAGATGACATACCTATAATGCTGATTGATGAAGCCATACCTCTTGGCGACACAAAACCCTGATCAGGCGTCTTAGACAACATCACCGACTTTCATGGCGACCGGGATGAGTTGGCAGGCGCTTGATCATAAAAGGCAAGAAGCGCTTCGACTATGCCTGGGCCCCCGGAAGTTCGACTGACTGGTGAGCGCCAGACAGATTTGACTAGAATTCCACAACAATTTCATGATGTTTTCGAGTCGTGGCTGCGCGAGACTCCGGAACATGGCTTCTGGATGCACAGAAAGTTCAGGAGAAAGAGTAAAAGACGAAACGCTATGGTATCAACAGGGGAGAATGATCTGTCAGCCGGTGACCGAATGAGTGGGCTTTTCAATCGGAGGCGTCATGAGGGCCTTTGATTGCCGTGTCTGTGAATTGCCCTCCAATATTTTGGTCAGAGGGGTCAACTGGGTCGGCGACACCGTGATGACCTTGCCGGCCATGAAGGCCCTGAGGTGGATGTTTCCGGGGGCCAACCTGACATTCTGGGCTCCCGGTTCACTTGAAAGTCTGCTGCGTGTTTCAAGAATCCCCGATGAAATTATTACTATTCCCCATGACATCAACAGGATATCAAGACCTTTAATAATGCGGTCCATCCTGAAAAAAAAAAGATTTGACCTGGCTGTTCTTTTCCAGAACGCTTTTGAAAGCGCATTTACTGTATGGATGGCGGGCGTGCCTCTCAGAGTCGGATACCCTACGGATGGCAGGGGCCCCTTCCTGAATGTAAAAGTCCCCCTGACAAAAGAAATCAGGCAGCGACACCAGGTCCATTATTATCTGAAGATCGTCAATCACCTCGGGAACTACTTTGGACTTAACTCCCAATTTAACACCCAGACCCCGGATTGCTCTATTTTTATAGGTAGAGAGCTTAAACAGACGGCATTTTCACTCCTTTCGTCTCACTGCGGAGCTTTGGAATCACGGCCATTGGTCTGTCTGTGTCCCGGTTCGGTCAACTCCGAAGCCAAACGCTGGCCCGCGGACTATTTCGTTGAGTTGGTTAATCTCCTGATAACCCAATTTAACGCCCTTGTCGTATTTATGGGCGCCTCTTCCGAGCGTGAGATGATACAATCCATTATTTACGGAACAGGCAGAGAGAACATCCTGAATCTGGCGGGAGAGACCGACCTTGAAAAATCTCTTGGGGTCATGAACTTGAGTGATCTTGTTATTTCCAATGACACTGGTAGCGCGCATCTCGCAGTGGCTGCGGGAGCAAGAGTGTTGACCATCTTTGGACCGACCATTCCCGGGGCCACAGCCCCTTTTGGAAAGGATGCCCGAATAATCAGAGGGAAAAGCGATTGCTCGCCGTGTCGGCATTTCTCATGCCCGCTGCCTGACCATCCCTGCATGAGGTCCATCAAACCGACAGCGGTGATCCAGGAAGCCTCAACAATGCTCAACCCAAAAAGAAATATTAATGCATCCTCTGATTAGCGTTATAATTCCCACATTCAACAGGCTTGGTCTTCTGAAGCAAACAGTGGCTTCAGTCCGATCGCAAACTTTCAAGGACTATGAACTCATCATAGTGGATGATGGATCTGTGGATGGCACGTCGGAATGGCTCGAGACGCTTTCAGATGTGCGATACGTGGTTCAGACCAACTCCGGAATCGCTTCTTCCAGGAATAAAGGGGCTTCGCTCAGTTTGGGAAAATGGTTGGCGTTTCTCGATCATGATGATTTGTGGGACGAGAAAAAGCTGGAGGTTCAGGCAAACTTTGCAAATGCTAATCCGGAATTGGGCATGTTGGCAATTAGGCACGTAAGGCTGGGGCGCAGATACAAGCCGTGTGCAAGATCTGCCTGGATTAAAGGCGATCTTTTCCTGAAAGAATACTCTCAAAGTTTCATTCACACCTCTTCGGTCATGATCAGGAAAGATGTTTTTCACGCTGTGGGAGGATTTCCAACAAGGTATCGTTTCGCTGATGAATTCGATGTCTGGCTCAAAATAGCCAAGTCATTTCCGGTCGCTTATTGCAATGAACCGCTGGTATTCATCAGGCTTTATGATTCAAACACTTCCCATAATCGTGTGGGAGTCAGAACAGACACTTACGATATACTGACAAAAAACTACGATCCTGATAAAATTCCAGAGGGAATATATCGAAGAACAATGTCGGACCATGACATATCGTTTGGAAGGGCGTTTGTAAATGCCGGAGAAATGGATGAAGCCCTGACATGGTTCAGGAAATCAATTGAAAGGACACCCTTTCGTTTGCGTCCATGGCGTTATTATCTGAAATATCGCCTGCTATCGATTTTAAAGCGCACTTGAGGACTTATACGGTATTGAACAGTATCTCGGCTAACATGAGGGAAGAGTCCTGGTTCGATGATCTCGAGATCGTGATGCTGCCGCAGGCCTCGACAATCTCTGGAATCCCTGCTGAAAACTTCCGTGAAGTAGTCGTTAGGACAATAAGAAATCACATCAAGATCCTCGACACAAAAGTCGGTAGAATCCTGAAAAATGCTCCCGAAACATCAGTTACCATTGTGGAAACCAGAGAGGCAGCGGTATTTTGCGTCAAACAATTCAATGATAGAGGTCTGGCGCATCGCATCAAAGGCGTGTTCAGAAAACCGCAGGGTACCAGAACCTTTCATAATGGGTCACACCTCATCTCTCACGGAATTCCGGCTGCAACACCTTTGGCTCTGGCAAGAAAGAGATATAAGGGCCTCGTGAGCATTGAATGGGTCATCATGGAATGCATGGTCAATTTCCAGGAACTTGACCGCTACCTCTTGAGAAAATTTGAACAGGGCTGGTCCAAAGAGGAACTAAAATGCGCTGTTCGGCAGTTCGGAAGGTTTGTGGGCTCCATGCATTCCAAGGGAATTTTTCATTCAGACCTAAAAACCTGTAACATCATGGTTTCCGAAGACCTGATGAAAGACCATGCCGAAAAGGGGTCTGAATGCTCTACATCCGGAGAGGAATCCGTTTCGCTCAGGTTTTGTCTGTTGGATTACGACGATGTAAAGTTTTTTGGCAACATCCCTATGCGTAAAAGAGTTAAAAATCTGGCGCAGATATTTCTGTCAACTCCATCGCTGCTCAATAAAGTGGAACGCATGCGTTTTCTGGATGAATACGCGCTTCACGCCGGACTCAGGGGAAGCGACAGAAAGCGTCTGGCACAAGATGTAATGAGGAAAACTCACGGTAGGCAAATACTTTACGTAGGCTTCACAGGAGACATTATAGAAACTCCACACCCACAACTTCCCAAATAATCGATTCTTGAGGGCAACAAATCCAGGGAGGATGAATCATGACCAGTCACTCTAGTTTATTTGCCATAACAACCATCCTGCTGGCGTTGATCAATCCGCTTTCTCATGCGCAGGAAACTCGTCCAGGCCCCTTATCCGCTTCCGAATCCGAGAAACGCATTGTGGCGCCGAAAGATAACTCCGCTCAGGAAATCACCAACCTCAAAGCTTCAATAATAGAGCTTCAAAATAAGTCCAGGCTAGGATTTAACAAGATAGTCACCTGCAAGTCCGTTGACGCTTTTGGTGTTTACTCGCCTCTTGAACCATCGACACCTACCAACAAACTCGTGTTCTATGTTGAGCCGGCTAATTTCAGCACACTGCAGAGCGCCGACCGTTACATTGTTGATTGCGCCGTAGATTTACAGATCCTTGACATTCACGGAAAACCTCTCCTATCAACCGAAAACGCGTCCAAAATCAACAGGATTTCCCGTTCCCCCATCCTGGATCTTTATTTTAAAATGGAACTCAATTTGAAAATGGAAAAAATAGCAAAT
>CAZGVM010000084.1:0-13705 GCA_964528855.1 uncultured Desulfomonile sp.
CCGTTATGGAGGCATCATGAATTCAGTCTCGAAGCCTTATCAACCGAAAAATCGCATAAGGGTGGTGACGGCGGCTTCATTATTCGACGGGCATGACGCAGCGATAAATATCATGCGTCGTATTTTGCAGTCCTCGGGAGCTGAGGTGATACACCTGGGGCATAATCGTTCCGTATCCGAGGTTGTAACTGCGGCGGTTCAGGAAGACGCCCAGGCCATTGGTCTGAGTTCGTATCAGGGCGGGCACATGGAGTATTTCAAATACACCGTCGATCTGCTCAGAGAATTCGGCAGCGAGCACGTTCGCGTTTTCGGTGGTGGTGGCGGAGTCATTGTTCCTGAGGAAATTCGGGAACTCGAAGCCTATGGCGTTGCCAGGATATTCAGCCCTGAGGATGGCCGAAAATACGGTCTGCAGGGCATGATAAACCGTTTTCTGGAAATGTCCGACTTTGCGGTGTCTGATGGAAATCTCGACGTGGACCTAGACGAGATCGGACCACGGAGCTGGAGACAGATTTCGAGACTGATTTCATGTATCGAGACGGCGAAGGAAAAAAATATCGGATTGCTTGAGGGGATAGTACAGCGACTATCGGAGAAGAAGGGCGATAGAGTTATCCCGGTGCTTGGGATTACGGGCACAGGTGGCGCCGGCAAGTCGTCACTGACCGACGAACTTGTGCTTCGGTTTCTCAACGACCAGAAGGATAAGACAGTAGGCATAATTTCAGTCGATCCTACCCGTCGAAAAACCGGCGGGGCATTGTTGGGGGACCGGATCAGGATGAACTCCATCCATACGGACAGGGTCTACTACCGCTCAATGGCTACCAGAAGTCATGGCATGGAAATCCCCAATCACATGGAGGAGTCGATCCTGGCCCTTAAGGCGTCCGGATTCGATTTTATCGTGGTCGAGACTGCGGGAATAGGGCAGGGTGACGCAGCGATCGTGCCGCTTGTCGATGTTTCACTATACGTCATGACATCTGAATTTGGCGCTCAAAGCCAGCTCGAAAAAATAGACATGCTCGATTTTGCCGACTTGATAGCTATCAACAAATTCGACAGGCAGGGATCTGAAGACGCCATTCACGATGTTCGAAAACAGGTCCAGAGAAACCGGATGGATTTTGGTAAGACATTGGAGGAATTTCCGGTTTACGGGTCTATCGCCTCGCGTTTCAACGATGACGGCGTGACGGGTTTGTATTCGGCTACAGTTCAGATATGCGCGCAGAAAACGGGGATGGACTGGAAAACATCGCTAAAAGCCAGACCGGACAAGAAACCTTCTTCCAAGACCATTATCATACCCATTGAACGTACGGGCTATCTTTCCGAGATAGCAGAGACGCTCAGGAGATATCACCAGTGGGGCAAAGAGCAGGAGGACCTCGTTCGAAGGCTGTGGCATCTTGATGAGGTTGAAAAGGAACTGGTCTTCGGTGTCGCCTGCGATGCATCCCAGGCGCTCGAAGGGATCAAATGTCTTCAGGAAGATATTGAGAAACGTCTTGATCCAAAGGCTCTCAGACTGATCGGTGAATGGGAGAACATCAAGCAGTCCTATTCCGGAGATGATTACATCTTCGAAGTCCGGGGCCGAAAAATTCCCACAAAGCTCAAGGTAAAAACATTGAGCGGGACGATGATGTCCAGGATTGCCCTGCCAAAGTTCATCGACATGGGGGAATTGCTCCGCTGGAGACTCAGGGAGAACCTGCCCGGAATGTTCCCTTACACTGCAGGGGTTTTTCCGTTCAAACGTCAGGACGAAGACCCGACAAGAATGTTCGCCGGGGAAGGGGACCCATTCCGCACTAACCGGCGGTTCAAATACCTTTCTGCCAATAGCGCTGCCAAGAGACTCTCGACGGCCTTTGACTCCGTCACTCTGTATGGCCGCGATCCCGAAGAGAGACCTGATATTTACGGAAAGATAGGTACATCAGGAGTGTCCATCTGCACGCTGGATGACGTAAAGGTCCTCTATTCCGGATTTGACCTGAGCGCACCCAATAATTCAGTCTCGATGACTATAAACGGACCTGCGCCAATAATGCTGGCAATGTTTTTCAATACTGCCATTGACCAACAGCTTGAAAAATTCAGGGAAGAAACAGGGAGCGAACCTAGCGCTGAACAGACTGCCAGGATCAGGGCGGATGTTCTTGGCTCAGTTCGTGGAACTGTCCAGGCGGATATATTGAAAGAGGACCAGGGGCAGAACACTTGCATATTCTCAACTGACTTCTCATTGAAGATGATGGGTGACATTCAGGAGTATTTCATCAAGAATAACGTCCGCAATTTTTATTCCGTTTCCATCTCTGGTTATCATATAGCGGAAGCGGGGGCCAATCCCATCACCCAGTTGGCTTTCACTCTGGCAAACGGATTCACATACGTGGAATATTACCTGTCCAGGGGAATGAATATTGATGATTTTGCCCCCAACCTGAGTTTCTTCTTCTCTAATGGGCTCGAGCCGGAATACAGCGTGATAGGCCGGGTGGCCAGGCGTATCTGGGCGGTGAGCATGAGGGACAAATATAACGGGAACGAACGCTCTCAAAAGCTGAAATACCACATCCAGACCAGTGGCCGATCTCTCCACGCACAGGAAATACAGTTCAACGACATTCGAACTACACTACAGGCCCTGATTGCAATCTACGACAACTGCAATTCGCTGCACACCAATTCTTATGACGAAGCCATAACAACCCCGAGTGAGGAGTCCGTCAGAAGAGCGCTTGCAATTCAGCTTATCATCAACAAGGAATGGGGGATATCAAGGTGCGACAACATCAACCAGGGAAGCTTCATCTTGGAGGAACTCACCGACCTGGTTGAAGAAGCGGTTCTGGCCGAGTTCGACCGTATCTCGCAGAGAGGCGGAGTTCTAGGCGCAATGGAGACGGGCTATCAGAGAACAAAAATTCAGGATGAGTCACTCCATTATGAAACAATGAAATCGACCGGAGAGTATCCGATTATAGGTGTAAACACCTTCCTGAAGGAAAATGCTTTTGAGCTTGAACTGACAGCGGTAGAACTGGCCAGAGGCACAGAACAGGAAAAGCAGTCCCAACTCGACAGACTCAGGCAGTTCCACGCAAGAAATGCCCAAACCGGACCGGAGGCTCTGGAAAGACTGTTCAGGGTGGCGCAGTCAGGGGAGAACCTGTTCGATGAGTTGATGGACACTACTAAATATTGCTCACTTGGGCAGATTTCAGACACTCTTTACAGGGCAGGCGGCAGATACAGAAGAAACATGTGACCTAAAACAGGCTGTTTGCAGATGTGAAAATTGCTATTTCTAGAATTCAGGAGTGGATTGCCAGGCTGTAGCCTCGAGGGGGCCTGGCCCACCTTCCTGATTGTCAATGATCATAATGGTCTTTGCTTCAGTGGATCTCCCGCTTGTTTTATGAACCAGTCTCAATTTACACGTCCCTGGAGGAAGACTTATCATGCCGTAATAGGCTCCCTTCTCATCTGTGGGGATATCCATGCAGTCGCGCCACGGACTTTGCGATATCTGCACCGTGACAACAGAATTGGGCATGTCCGGGAAACCACCCGTAAAAGTCACTGTCTCACCGGTTATGCTCGCCATTATAGTGCTTCTTATCTCCGAACGATTCATGGGAAGATCGTGCTTTCTGACCGCCTTTGTGAACAGGCCTTCCCTGATTTTCCGGTTGTATCTTTTGTCAAAAACCTTGTAAGGAGCTGAGAACGGGTTCTCCCCTTTCAGGAGGCTGTTCCAGTCAAAAGCAAGGTTCACTCCGGCCATCAACGAATACTGCTCCCCCCATGCGCCGTCACGTCCATAATTGACATTGGCGTTCAGCATGCCGTCTCTCGAATTGATGGAAACCATAGCCCGCTGTCCTGTTACGTTGGTGTTTGAGGCTCGGTACGTGTGGGCCTGACCCTCGAGCCGAATATCAAAGTAAGGGAAGATTGGGGGCGCAAGTAAAGACAACTTGACATCGCCACCCTCAGGAAGTGACTCTCTGAAAAGCGTTGTCCCTTCTCGGGCAAGCATATTTCGGACATTGGTCGGAATATAGGCGTTCGCCGAGACTTTCAGGTCGGAGAAATATCCGGGAAGTGCGGAAAGCTCAACGCCTGCCACCGCCTGCCTGAGGAAATCCCCTCCGGTTTTTTTTGGCCTGACCCAGTCGTGGTAAGCGTAAAAACCTAACATCGTGTCCGACGTCAACAGGTGTCTGAAACCGGCCCCAACCGAATAGCTCTCCCGAGCGCCGTTCAAACTGACTCTGGGCGAAAAAAAAACACTCTTGTCATTCCACGCCTTGATCGCCTGAAAATAATCCAGCCTCAGTGTCGGGGAGCCGCTAAAGTGGTCCCAACCTGCGTCCATCTCTATTCCCCTCGAAATGTTCGAAGGTAATGCCTGACCCAGCCCATAATTAATCACCGCCGGTATATAAGGCTCAACCCGCTCGTTCTTTTTCGGTTGGGGCCCGGGATGAAGAAATTGCAGGCCGGCGTACGGCATTTCTACGTCGTACGGGTTAAAAAGTTTTGGGTTGGACTTAGGAGCGCAAATAGCGTGATTTTCGCAAAGTAATACTGTCAGCAGACAAAAACAGAAGACACTTATTAATGTATTACTTTTTATTTTCATCTTAATATTCCGAATATAAGCATTAATAAAAACGCTAATATGTTTTATCCCCCTTGTCAAGTAAATACGATTTACAGATTCCCTATTTTTTGGAGTCCAATTAAACGTTTAATAACAAGAGCTTCCAAGCTATCCTGTTTGCGTGTCTCACTTTGCGACATGCGCTCAACCTTTTTGACATGAACAGGTCAATATCTGTATGTATTAACGGGGTGCTTGATAAGGGTTCCCGGGAATAATTTCCTGACGTCGTCGTGCGAATGAAACCTCTTTCAGGTGGGGCAGAGACTTTTCAGAACTGCAATTTTTTTTAAACGGAGAGAGATATACTACAGATGAAAAGTTCAGAACCGTCATGGGTTAAAGGTGTTATTCAACCGTATGTGTTTTCGATTCCTCCGTATGTTCCTGGTAAACCGATAGCCGAGGTTCAGCGCGAACTGGGGATTGGCAAGGCCATCAAGCTTGCCTCGAATGAAAATGCATTGGGTCCGTCTCCGCTGGCGCTGGCTTCGTTACGCAAACACATTCGGGAAGTCAATATTTATCCGGAATCGTCGGCGCCGGACCTGAGATTGAAGATTGCCGAGAAATATTCCCTGGAACCCGGCAATGTCATACTCGGCAATGGCTCGGATGAAATCATGCAAATGCTCGCTCATGTGTTTCTGGGCACTGTAGATGAAGCCATAATTGCCGAGAACTCCTTCTCCATGTATCGGATAGTCACAAAGCTTTTTGGAGCTAAACCGGTTTTTGTACCATTAACAAACTATCACCTGGATCTCGAAGCAACCCTCAAGGCAGTAAATGAACGCACCAGGATAATCTTTCTGGCGTCACCCAACAGCCCTACAGGAACGGTAATAGCCAGGCGTCAACTCGATTATTTCCTTGAGGCTATCAAAGACCGGAAATTGCTGGTCGTCTTTGATGAGGCTTATGCCGAATACGTCAACAGGGAAGACGCAGCCGACGGAATTGCTTATCTTGACAAATATCCCGGCATAATAGTCCTGAGGACTTTTTCCAAGATATACGGTTTGGCAGGGCTGAGAGTCGGCTATGGTATAGCTCAGCCGTGGCTCATAGATCTTCTCAACAGGGTTAGGGCCCCCTTCAACGTCAATCTTGCAGCTCAGGAGGCGGCGCTTGCGGCATTGACCGACACGGCTCATGTGGAGCGTTCCCTGAAAATGAACAGCGACGGAATGGCTTATGTATCCGGTCAGTTGGAGTTGCTGGGTTTTGAGGTGGTCGAGTCTCAGGCCAATTTCATTACGTTTGCCCCAAATATTGACGCCGGCTTCATTTACGAAGAACTGCTCGGGAAAGGCATAATTGTGAGGAGGTTGGCGAGTTTCGGAATGCCTGACCACATCAGGGTCACTATTGGAACCCAGAGTCAGAACAGAGCCTTTATAACCAGACTGAAGCAGGTGATTAACAGGAAATAACCGTGGAGATTCAAACGCAATTGCGAATTCCTGCTGCCGGATTTGAGCCTGACTGCAATAAAACAAACCATTTTTTAAGAACCTAGCCATGACAGAAAAATATAGTGTAAGAAATGCCCCCCAGGGCAGGATTATTGTAACCATGGATGGCCCTGCCGGGGCCGGAAAGTCTACATTGTCTAAAATGCTCGCCGCAGAGCTAGGTTTCCTGATGCTTGACAGTGGAGCCATATACCGCACAATGGCCATGGCGCTACTTTTCAAAGGAGTTACCATTGACGTTCCTGGCATTCCCAAGGAAACTCTTGAGCAAATTCGAATCAACGTGAGTCCTGATGAGACATCCATGAAGATTTTTCTGAATGATGTTAAAATCGGTGAAGAAATCAGATCGGAGGAGATCGGAATTGCAGCGTCCAGTTTCGCAGCTCTGCCAGAGGTTCGCGGCTCACTGCTTGACGTTCAGCGCAGTATAGCCAGAGACTGGAACATAGTGGCAGAGGGAAGGGACATGGGAATAGTGGTATTTCCGGACGCTTTTATAAAGTTTTTCGTGACTGCGGAACTGGAAGAGCGCGCAAACAGGAGATATAAGGAACTTATCGCAAGGGGCGAAAAACCTGATTTCAGTGTGGTCATGAGCAAAATGCGCGCCAGAGACAGCAGGGACATGTCAAGAAAAGCAGCTCCGTTGGCGCCGGCTCCTGATTCGATAAAAATCGACACCACTCATCTCACCCTACAAACCGCAGTCTTGCGGATGATGAACCTGGTTGAGCGTAGATACAGTATTCACGGCAATCATTACCTTAATTAACAAAAAACGTACCATTGTTGAAACTTTTTGTTGTCAGTTCCTATAAAAGCGGATATATATAATAGATTATTCAGAACAGTTGAATAAAGCTTAGCTGCACAAAAGAGTCCGGGGGTGTTAGCTGGATGGAAAACTTGGAAACCCAATCTAACCACAACCTTCTGTCCGATGATGATGGTCAGGAGATATCAAGAGAAGAGAACTTCGCGGAACTTGTAGAGAGTAGTTTTCACAAAGCGCAAGAAGGCGAAATTGTGAGCGGTGTGGTTGTTCAGATCACGCCTGAATACGTCATGATTGATGTTGGTTCTAAATCCGAGGGACAGATTCCTCTGGAACAGTTCCAGGATGAACAGGGCGCTTTGACCGTAGCGGTGGGGGATACCGTTCAGGTATTTCTGGAAGACTCCGGAGAAAGCTCCGGCGGAGTTAGAATCTCCAAGACCAAAGCAGACAAGATACGCATTTGGGATGAAATAGCTGAAATCTGCGAGACAGAAAAGACAATCTCCGGAAAAGTAATTTCACGCGTTAAAGGTGGTATGCAGGTCGATATAGGAGTCTCGGCATTCCTGCCTGGTTCTCAGATAGATGTACGTCCAGTAAGAAATTTCGAGAAATATATTGGCGAGACATTCGAGTTCAACGTTCTAAAGTACAATCGTAAACGAGGCAACATAGTTCTTTCAAGGCGCCCACTGCTGGACAAGGCCAGAGATGTTAAAAAAGATTTCATATTAAAGGCGCTGGAGAGCGGCGAGATATTTACCGGTGTAGTCAAGAACATCACGGACTACGGCGCATTTGTCGATCTGGGCGGCCTCGATGGACTGCTACATATTACGGACATGTCGTGGGGTCGGATCAATCATCCGGCTGATATACTCAAAGTCAGTGATGAGATACAGGTCAAGATTCTCAAATTCGATCCGGACAAAGAGCGGGTGTCTTTGGGCCTTAAGCAGATCAACCCTGATCCATGGGAGACTGCCGAGGAGATCTTCCCTATCGGCTCCAAGTGGAACGGCAAGGTTGTCAGCATAACGGATTACGGAATTTTTGTTGAGCTTCAGAAAGGCGTTGAGGGTCTTGTCCACGTGTCTGAGATGGCATGGACAAAGAAACCGCGTCACCCTTCCAAAATGGCCCATATCGGGGAAGAAATGGAAGTGGTGGTCCTCAATGTGGATAAAGGGCAAAAGCGTATTTCTCTTGGAATGAAACAGTTGAGGCCAAATCCGTGGGATGTCATCGCTGAACGATATCCCGAAGGAACCAAGATTGAAGGAAAGATTAGAAACGTTACTGACTTCGGAATTTTCGTCGGTATCGATGAAGGCATAGACGGTCTGGTGCATATTTCCGACATTTCCTGGACACAGCGCATAAAACACCCGGCCGAGATCTACAAGAAAGGCCAGACGGTTCAGGCAGTCGTCCTTAATATTGACAAGGAAAACGAAAGGTTCTCCCTGGGAATCAAACAGATCGAGGAAGATCCATGGGAAACGATTCCCGAGCGATATCCCACGGGCGCCAAGGTTACGGGTAAAGTCACTTCAGTTACCGATTTTGGCGTGTTCCTTGAGATTGAGGACGGTATTGAAGGCATGATCCATGTGTCTGAGTTGTCCAAGGATCGTGTGAGTTCTCCGGCTGATTTTACAAAAGAGGGTGAAACTCTGACGGCCATGGTTCTAAAGGTCAACAAAAGGGACAAGAAAATAGCCCTATCGATCAAGAGCCTTGACAGGACTCCTGAATCCGACCAGAAGAGTTATACAAGCAGCCAGGATGTTGTAGCGTCCAATCTTGGAGACTTGCTCAAGGAGAACCTTGGAGCCTCTTTCGGAAAAGACTGATCCACTAACCTACCATTGAGCGCAGGCTCATTCGTCTGCGCTCAATCTTCGGGTATACCCACCCAAAGCCTCCCCACGAAACTCCCATTTAGGCCATTCATCGTGAAAACTAGGGATATCTGTTGTTCATCTGTTCCCCGCGGCTAAGACTATGCTGGTCTTTCGATGATTTTTCGCGTTTCATCAATGGCTTGTTCTTGGGAGGTGATTTCTCCCAAAGCCTGTTTTTCCCTCAATATTCTGAGTAGCTTTCCGACTTGCGGACTTTGAGGAAGACCAAAGATGCTCATGAGATCGTGACCATCGAGCAGCGGTTTAGGCGGTTGAGGCCCCCTGTCATAAAAATTACGGAGAATCAAATTGACCCCTTCTGTTCCTGCCTGAAGCTGCCTGTCGGTGCGTGCAGGCCCTCGGGAAGACTTGAGATCGGAGACAAAAATCAGTAAGAGCCCTGGTATGTCGCCCCTGAAACGTTCTGTCAACCTGTGAAGAAATCTTGGCGACGGTGAGAGGGTTGTAACAGAAGCCAGGCGCATGTGACCCCGGATCAGTTCGCTGACCAGTTCGTTTTCCTTCTTCGAGATGCGAAGACGTTCCATGGAGCGACGGAAAATATCAACAGAGAGCTTTTCATGTCCGTAAAAATGAATTGAACCAGAACTGTCAACACTACGGGTATGTGGTTTTCCGGAATCGTGGAACAGGCAGGCGAGCTTGATCAGCCATAGACGTGTGCGTCCCGGGCAAATTTCAAAATCCAGATATTGCATGATGTTGTGCCGGAAATCTCCAAAAACTTCCTGTGGACATTTCAGCACGACTTGCATTTGGGCGATGCACTCCATTGAATGCTCCCAGACGTTCATGCAGTGGTATCTATTCTGACCACAGCCCTTCATGGGGACAAGTTGCGGGAAAAGGCTCGTAATTACGCCATTTTTTTCCATGGAAGCAAGGGTGGCATAGGCATCAGGACATGACAGAATCATATACAGCTCGTCACGCAACCTTTCGCCCGACACTTCGTCCAGATACGGAACTGAATCCTGGATCAATGACTCAGTGTGAGGATCCAGGGAGAAGCCAAGCTGGGCAGAAAAACGGTAGGCCCTCAATATTCTGAGAGGATCTTCGGAAAATGAGTGGTCGGAACACACGCGAATTACGCAGTTTGCCAAGTCTTCTGTTGCGTTCAAAGGGTCCAGGACACTATCGACCCCGTAATCAAGGAAATGCCCCAGTTTTACAGCCATCGAATTAATGGTGAAGTCTCGCTTTGAAAGATCCTTGTAGATGGAGGGGCCTTTAAATCTGGATATGTCGATGATCGAACTGCATGAATCCTTTACTATCAGTCTGCCGCATCCGTTGACGGGATCCAGTGGAGCAAAAGATGTTAGTTCAGGAAATTGGGCATGAACGTTTTGCGAAAACTGAAAACCATCCTGTGACAGAGCGATGTCGATGTCTGGTGGTTTTTGACGATTGAGACGGTGGTCACGCACGAAACCGCCGACTATGTAAGATTCATCGGCTATATGATGGATAAATTTCAGTATGGAGCGTAATTCACCTGTCATAGACAAAACATTTCCTGGAATGGCAGGAATGTCCGAGACTTCTGACGGAGGGTTCTCTAACACGTCTAAAGTTGAGCGTGAACCAGCTCAAAACGGATGGGGCCGACGACAGGGGATGATGTAAGGAGCAAGGGAATCTTTCTCTCATCGCTAGTCACCCAAAGTTTACCGGTGGCAATCTCTTTTTTGTCACCTGTTAGTTTGACAAGCCTGAGATCCAAACGAAGAGCGTTAAAATCGCCGGATTTTATGCTGATCTGTTCATGGCCGACAGGATTGACATAAAGTCTGGCTTTATCTTTACCATCGAAAATATCTACATACATCGGCCTGGAGAAATTCTTCTGGTTCCTGAGCATGAATACGGCTGATATAGGATCATATATCCCTGTCACCTTCTCTGAATGCGATTCCGTTTCCTCCCCTTTCAACTTGTTTATCCTGACAGTCTGATTCTGATGGTCGAAGTTCAGGTCAACTACTTCGGTTCTGAGCCAGTTGGATTTTAAATGAAACCTGTAAGTCTCCGGCAAAAGTGTCTTGGCTGAAAATGTAGCCTGTATTCTGCTCCATATTTCCACCAGAGCCTTCAGTGGGCCGTCGGAAACAGCCTGCGCAGTTACATTGACCTTGCCGGAAACGGCCTTCGTTGTAATGTCGCCATGCCCGGCTCTACTACCGTTCCATGTGACCTCGTATTTCAGGAGTTCCGTCTGTTCATTAGTGTTCGCTGTGGCGCAGGAGCAAAGAAATACGACAAGAAGGATTTGTATCGGAAGTGATGAACCTATAAAGCGAATTTTGGATATGCCGTTCACCCTGTTATTCTCGCTCGAAAGCTATTCAGGTCATTATGAAATTAAGAACGCTCTATTGAATTGATTGTGCGAATCGGATTTTGTTCCCTGTTTTTACAAGAAAACATTCAAAGGAGGTTAATTGAGCCTGAATCTCCGCCAATGAAACTTTTTGCTGACTTCCGGCATGGATATCATGAGATTATCGCCGGTTACCTGATAGGGCCATTTTACGGTGTTGCCGGCGTCATCTGTTATCACTATCTGGTCCCTATCGACGGTGTATTTCCCTGAACGACTCTTTGACATGTCCGCACTGTCTTTGTCCATACGATTAAATACGACTTCCCCTGAACCTGTGAACTCGAGGATTGTCCGAGTAGCTTCTCTGGGCTTTTGCTCCTCTCCCTTGTCGTTGACCTGAAACATCAACTCCCATTTGTCAGTAAGCCCTTTGTCCACAGAAGATGAGTTCGAAGCGTTTGACGACGAAGGCGAATCCATCTTTGCGCTCTTGGGAACCGATGCTGTGAGACAGGAAACGCAGGTCAGAGCACAAAGGAGAACGCAGATTGAGATGCCGAATTTACATTTTTGAGACACAACTAAACCCCAAAATCCGTGATGCAAAAAATGGGATGCGCCCTTTGAGCCTGATAGCGCCGCATCTTCAGATTCTACCACAGGTTTCCCAATTCTCTCGGGTCATTTTCCTGAGAGGCTGCGGAAGTTTGCTGCCGTTGAACAGATTCGACCTGATTGACTGAGGCGGCCCCCGTTCCTTCCGGTTTTGCGGCGCTCGCCAGGGCAGTGGGTTTCGGCAATGGGAATTCACCTTTTACCAGTCTTGTCAGGAAGCTGTTATCTATGATTATGCAGTAAGATCCAACAGACATGGTGTGAAAGACAGCTTCCGCGTCATGCCAATCCAGGCCGAGACATCCATGAGTCAAACGGCCTCCGGTGGCTTCCGCATAGTGGATGTAGCGGGCCCCATCATAAACCATCTTGTACCTGAAGAATCCGGGAACACGCCTGTCTTCCCAACGTGCGGGTATCGGCTCGTTCTCTTCCACAAAATACCAGTCGGGTCTGATCCAATCATCGACTGGAACCTTGCTCTTTATAGGAAAGATACCGACCGGGGTCTCGAATGCGCCTACGTGGGTTTTTCCTTTGCCGATGGCCACCGGGCCTATTCTAAGCAGCCCCCCGTTTCTGTCAAACAGGTAGAACTGGAAATTTCTCTTGTCTATGACGACAAATGCCTTGCCGTTGCGGTTCTTTATCACACTCGAAATGTAGCGCGCTTCCTGCATGACCTGCTGGACCTGCCCTTCATCATTGAGCCTGTGTCCATAGTAAGAGTCATACATCTGTGTTTGCTGAGGCTGGCGATCTACGTATCCCTGATCCGAGGAGCGCGCCATTTGTTCACGTAATATGGCCTCGGCGTCTCTGTGGTCATACTGCAGGTTCGCCATCGGGTTCGTGTTCGGTGAGTGTTGGGCGCCGGGAGAGGCCTGATTGCCGTAATTCTGATACGGGTTGTTACCCGGACCATACTGGTAAGGTTGCTGGTAATAGTTGTCGTAATACTGTGCATGAGCCGGGACGACGACGAGAAATAACGCCAGAAGTCCAAGCATTGACTTGATTCTATTCCACATCATTGAACCCTCATCTCCGATAATTGCAGAGTAAAACCCATAATCCCTCTGAAATTATGTCTTGTATAGATTAAAAGAAATTATGTGTCAATAAAAGCTGAACACGATAAAGAGTAGTTATGAATCATAGTTAAAGTCTGAGTTTAACTTAACTCTTAACTTCTCATAAAAACGGTGATTATTAAATCCATAATTCTTTAACGGGATTTGTTCGGACTCTTCATTTTATCTTAGATCGCGTCGCTTCACAAAATGTTCCGTACTGGAAATTGGACTTCCTCTGTTAGGCAGCGTGTCATTCCGCATGAATGCTGTATTTTTTCAGTTTGTACTGTAAATTACTCCTTGATATTCCAAGAATTTTTGCGGCCTGGGCCTGAACATTTCCTGACTGTTTCAGGGCCTGTCGAATCATTTTTTCTTCGATTGCGTCCAGGGTGTCCATAAGCCCGGAATCCATCGAGATCACAGTCTCTGTTTCTTCCATGGTTGCGTTGTGTTTTCTGAGTTCGGATGGCAGGTCGGATTTCTTTACAGTAGAGCCTCTGGACATTACCAACGCGCTTTCAATGACATTTTCCAATTCCCTGACATTGCCGGGCCAATTGTAGGAATATAAAACTCTCATGGCTTCCGGATCGACTTCTTTTATGTTTCTGTCCAGTTTGCGTGAATACTTCCCAACAAAGTGAGCGACCAGGAAGGGTATATCGGAGCGACGTTCCCGTAAGGGGGGTACTCTTATGTTCACGACGTTTAATCTGAAGAAGAGGTCTCCTCTAAAACGCCCCATTTCGACTTCTTCCTTGAGTTCCTTGTTTGTTGCAGCCACCAACCTCACGTTCTCCTT
>CAZGVM010000085.1:0-11552 GCA_964528855.1 uncultured Desulfomonile sp.
CTCTCAGCCGAGTTAAGTTTTTTTTTATACATATCAGAATATTCTGTCATTTCAATATTCCTGGCGCCTGCCTGCATTAAATGGAAAGGCCTGAAAATTTGGAATTGATACCACAAGACATTTTCTGAATTGAAATATTTGTTTCACCTGCAATCGCATGACCTTTCATTGCACACGCTGTCGGTATCGGAATTGAGTAGAGGTTTAAAACAGTCTGATTGAATTCGAAGAAAAAAGCCGACATGCCTTTACGGTCCAGTTCCAGAAGTTCGGGAATATTGAAACCCAATGAAAAAAACTTTTCACCGCCTGCCAGAACCAGCCCTTTAAACTGGTCACGCGCTGACATTACAGCGCTTGAAAGTTTTTCAACCATTTCCATACTGACAGGATTGATGACCCCGTTGGTCAAACGAAGCAGCCCAACATCATTGTGAAACTCGACATTTACAGGAGACAAAATTTACTCCTTTGATCAAAAGTCGCCTTTTTACGACTACCTATTTTGAATGTGATACAATATGTAGTCTCTAACGTTTTCAAATCGCACTCTGAAAACCGTTGATTGAATCCTTGGATAAGGCCATAAATTTTCATTCTGAATGGTGTGGGAGTTTCAAATGATAAAGGAACACTCCTCATGACAGGATTCCATCAATCGTAAGGCCGGCATGGAATCGCATAGGGAAGTCGGCTCACTACGCAAAAGTCCCCTGTGCAATTCTCGGAAAAATCAGGAATACTGTATTTTAGAACCCAAATCAAAAAGCGGATAATCAGATCAGGAATTTGGGAATTTTTTAATCATAAGTAGAACGTTTCTACCATCACAGGAGCTGTAGACGGCTTGATCCATAAACCTCTTGATGAACCAAACCCCCAAACCTCCTTCTCCGGGAACATCGAGGTTGGGGGTCTTGACATTGGCAGGATCAAACGTGGTCCCCTGGTCCTCAAGGTAAATTTCCAGTCTGTCATTATGAACAATTATCTGGATGGAAATGGGGCCTTTGAGATCACATCCTTTGTACGCGTGCCTGCTGACATTAGTGTAGGCTTCATTGAAAGCCAGTTCTATACCGTCAACCTCTGAGGGGCTGTTGGCAAAAGCTGGTAACTGCTGAACGAGTTGCCGGACAAAAAGATCAAGGGGACGCAGCAGTAACAAATCGGCGCTGGAATCAATCTTGACTTTTAGTGGATTGTCCATTTGGTAAATACCCGCTAGTTTCGTCCAAGGCGAAAAAATCCGATCGATTTTCCCCCATCTGGAAATTTATGAAAACGATTTAATCGCTTGATCCATGTCCTCATATATTTCAAAAACCCTGTGTAATCTTGTCAGTTGAAAAAGGGTTTGGGCCTGAGGCGACGGTCTGGCGATTTTCATGTCTCCCTGGTTCTTTATCAATGTTCTTAATGAAGCCACAAGCGCTCCGCAGCCACTACTATCTATGAATTTGGTCTTTTCAAGGTCGATGATCAGTTTTGTGGTAGTTTCTTCAGCAATTTTTTTTACCGTATCCTTTAGCTTGGGAGCTACGACGGCATCTAATCGCTCATCAGTGCTAATTATTGTTATTCCATCTTTTTTTTCGATTTCCATGGGAAAAACTCCTGGTTTCCGCTTGCAGTTTTTTCAGTCTATAAATGCAATTTTTTAGCCCCTCGTAATGAGCTTAAAAATTGCTTTGAACAGCGTCTTGGTATCCTCACGAAAATTTCTGGTAACCGTGTAGTAATTTTCTATGGCTATTTTTTCATCCTCAGCCTGATCGAAAGCCCCCTCAGCGTCAATTGGCGTAAAAAGCCCGTCAGGAGCTTCAAATCGTTGCTTGGTCCAATCATCAGTGTAAAGGGCGAACTCATCCTGGGTCAGTGGCCTTACCCCTACAAGTTTAAGACGTCCTCTCAACACATTTAGCAGGGCAGGAAGGCGACTAACCAGCGCTCCAGAGTCATTGAACCAGAAAATGTTGGTTCGCATGGCAGAGTCCGGAGAGGCAGGGTCTCCATGTATGTCACGCATCATGATGGTCTTGTGATCAAAAAAGTCTTTACCTCTCAGCTTTCGCAAGAGGCCTTTGATGACCAGAACTGGAGACACTGCCAGCAAAAGGAGTAGTGTTGCAAGGAGATTTGCCAGCACATCCTTCCAGGAGTAAATAACCTTCTTCTTGGCTCCGGACAACAGAAACGGATCAGCTACCGTTGTCCATACCCCAATTTCCAGATTTATCATGAAATTGGCCTGCGCCAATGTCATTTCAAGGTTGGTCTCAGCTCCAACATATGTGTTTTCCATTACCACGCTCGAACGAACCGAGGCCTCCCTGTCCACTATACAACCATCACATATCACTGAATACGGCTGAATCTTTGCTCCGCCCAGCAGCCTAACGTAGTTTCCGATCAGAACCGGCCCTTTGATTGAAACCGTCTTGTCAATTTTGGAGTGATGCCCAACCATAATTTTAGAATCCAGATCAGAAGCGTCAATAGCGAAAATCCGCTGGAACTTTCCTTCCAGCATGGCCATGTTTGCCACCCACAGACTTCTGGAATCCGCCACATTTGCATACGCGCCTTCGCAGACGTAGCTGCCCGATGCCACTGTCTCATCCAATTCCGGATCAAATAGCAACATTCCGGTATCAACGGGTTGCTCGGATAAAACGACTTCAGAGCAAGGCTTTTTGTCATCGGGCTCAGAACATGAATCCATTCTGATAGAGCTTTGGATGTAAACCCATCGACTTTTGGTCTCTTGTTGAAATTGCCTGACTTTGGAATAGTCCACATCAAGCAATGATTCACATGGCGCCAGTAGCAACGGGCCACTCACCAGACCGGCAATCCTTTCTATAGTCTCCTTGGGGCCGCAAGGATCTTTAAATACCTGCAGATTGATTTTTGCGCCCCACCTGGTCTGTGGCCCTATGAACTCCTGAACAGCCTGTGGGTTTTCAACGGCAATTACAATAATTTCGCTGAGCCCGGCCTCGACAAATTCCGTTATGCGACGCTCCAGAAGGGGTTTGTTCAAACATGTCAGCAAACCCACGGGTTTGTCACGCGTTATGGGCTGAAAAGCGCTCGAATCGTTGAAAAGGGTTATGACTACTCGCATGAATTATGCAGCTTTCTTCGTTTTTTTATTTCAGGACCTTCCACACCGTCCTTTGAAGATCGTAAATTCATCAGTAAGCGCCCTTGCCCAAAAGCACCGCCGGTATGGTTTTCAACAGAAGAACAATGTCACCCCAAAAAGTTTGACTCTCAAGATACTGTACATCCAGTCGAACCTGACCCTCAAAGTTGATGTCACTTCGACCGCTTACCTGCCACAGGCAAGTTAGCCCAGGGATTGCTTCCAGGCGTCTTCGATCTGACAGGGTGTACTCGGCGACTTCTTTTGGCAAACTTGGACGTGGACCAACAAGGGACATATCACCCTTAAGCACATTATATAACTGAGGCAACTCGTCTATGCTCAGTTTCCGAATAACACGCCCGACCCTCGTAATCCTGGGGTCTCGCTTCATTTTAAAAATCACTCCTCCAGCTTCATTCTGATCCATCAACTCGCTCTTGACCTTGTCAGCGTTCACTATCATCGATCTGAATTTATACATCTGAAAACGTTTGCCCCATTTGCCGACACGCTGCTGACTAAAAAAAACAGGCCCGCCGTCTTCCAGTTTTATCAGCAGCGCGGTTATCCCAAAGACAGGGGCCAGAACTAGGAGGCCACAGGCCGATCCGACTATGTCGATCAATCTCTTCAGGGCCCGACTTCCCTCGAGAACGACCATCCAGGCATTTTTCTTGACCATGAACCCGAGCCAGAGTCTCCAACGAGACACTCGTAGACCATTCCTGGCGTATTTTTTGTACACCTGTTCCAAGAGGTCGTCATCCCGTTTGAATTTACCGTTTTCGTCTAACATGACCTGACCTTAAAATCAGAGAAGTTAATTCACACGTACCAAAAGGAGCGAGATGTCGTCTTCAAAAGCTGCTGAGCCTCTAAAGGCTTCGAGATCACTCATTATTGCCTCCAGCATTCCCCCATTTTCCAATCCCTGAGCTTTCCTGAACATTTCCAGTAGTCGTTCCTCCCCATAATATTCATGAGGGGAATCCGGCGCTCCAAGTTTTAAGGCTTCAGTGACACCGTCGGTGAAGACCAGCACAGAATCTCCGGGCGACAACTGAACCGTCTCTTCATCGTAGTCCATTCCATTGAAAGCCCCGACTAAAGGACCTCCTTCAAAAAGCTCCGTAATACTTCCATTTGACCTCTTAAAAAAAAGGGGTTTTGGATGACCGGCATTTGTAAAGGTGAGTTCGAGGGTTTCAACATTTATGATCCCGTAAAATACGGTTAGAAAGTCCGAGTCGGGCAGGATTTTAAACATCTCGTCGTTGATGACTTTGAGAAGACCGGCGGTTGAATTGGTCAACCGCGCAAAAGATTGGAACGCCATTTTAAACATTGCCCCAACCATTGCGGACGCCACACCATGACCGGAAACATCAACCTGGACAAATCCCCACCTGGAGCCGGGCAATTCTATGACATCGTAGAAATCGCCGCCGGCCTCAGACACCGGCTTGTAATAAGCGTAGAGACTCAAATTATCGAGTCTCGGGAGATCCTGGGGCAACAGGGAATTCTGAAGCTGCGACGCCATCTCCATTTCCCTCGCCATTACTTTATTACGAGCCTCTATCTCTTTATGAGCCTCGAACAGGGCAAGATGATTCTTAACCTTAATGGACAGTTCCTGTCTGTCATAAGGCTTGGTTATGTAGTCTACTGCGCCTGCCTCAAGACCCTTTTCACGACTTTTCGAATCTTCACGTGCCGTAAGGAAAATGATTGGAGTCGCCTGGTCGATAATACCGCTCTTCAGGATTTCCTGTGTCTGAAATCCATCCAGACCGGGCATTTCTATGTCGAGTAGAACGAGGTCCGGCTTCTTGCTTTTAGCTATTTCAATTGCCTGCGTTCCAGATTCCGCAGACATCACCTCATAGCTCTTTAAGAGCATGGATTCCAACATCTTGCGACTTGCGGGGTGGTCTTCGACCACTAATACTCTAGAGTGAGACATGAAAGAACTACCATTATACTTTGGCAACGTTACTAAACTTAGAAGTAACTGGGAATGAAAGCGTCCGTTTCGTGCCACAAAAAAGACAGCCAATTTAGGACCATAAAACTGACGTTTTCTGATTATAAGTTTTTTCCTGAAATAAGTCAGCAAAAAACTATTCAGATCAAAAACATGATGATTGTGTTGATCATTGATGAAACCAAGTTTATAATTGCGTTCATGAACCTGTTCAAAAATGCTAACAGTATGTCAAGAACAATCTGATCCGGCGGTGACTCCATCAACATGTCGAATGGGCACAAAATGAAATCGAATGCCGAGTTGAGTCCTTATCAAAAGAGGATTGAAAGTATCGACAGTCCTATTCTGTGCGTTTCAGAAGTCGAAAAAATGATAAATGAAATTGGCCAGGACCTGGCATTCGACATCGAGATAAGTCCTCCTCCAAAATCCAGATGGATGAAATCTCGTGTAGTATTATTTTATTCTCAAACAGAAAGATTCAGATAGTTATCCACAAAATGGCTTGTCTGATCTGCGTGTCCAGCAATCGGTTTGCCTGATGGTGATGAACGATGACCGGCCAATCGTCATCTTGAGACGCGGGCAGTCTGTTCAGGGGTTCTTTATTCTCAGTTTACATGCTGTAAAGAATCCTGACATTTGATCGATAGCCATTTCATCGTGATGATGGTAAGCGTCTATTAAATTGGTATTTCTGCTGGCATAGATATTGCTGGTACTGGTGGGATCATGAAATTTTTCCGTTCAGGCATGTGACATTTTTTACAGTACTCACATTGACTAATCGGATTCATCGACAAAATGGAAATAGCTCAAAATGGGATTGGCGTCATATATTTTATCTTGTTACTGATCTTTTAATCATCGGGAGATAATTCATGGGCTTGAGACATTATGACAGGCTTGCATTGAAAATAACAGTCATGACTCTGTCATTTTCCCTGATACCGCTTGTGGCTCTTGGAACGACCATCTATCTGTAGTTCACCAAGGCTTACGAAAACAAGGTGGCTGAATCAGCCAGGACTTTAGTCCAAAACAGGCGTGCCTCCATTGAATTGTTCTTTGAAGAACGCATAGCTCAACTAAATACAGTGGCACAAACCCTTTCGGTTGAAAAACTGAGAGACGAAACTACCCTGAAAAGAATATTTGAAACATTGCAGGCAAAATCCAAATCCTACATTGACATAGGAGTGATAGATTCCAAGGGTAACCATCAGGCTTATGTGGGGCCACACTATGACAAGCTGAAATCGGTTAATTATGCTCAGGAGGATTGGTTCCAGGCGGTGCTGACCACCGGCATTTACATCAGTGACGTCTTTATGGGATTCCGTAAGGCTCCTCACTTCATCATCGCGGTGACTACCATAGACAATAACCAGATGTATATACTTCGAGCCACCATCAATTCAGCTATCATAGAAGACATGGTTCGAGCAGCTCAGGTGGGCAAGCGTGGAGACGCTTACATTGTGAACCGGGAAAATTTGCTGCAAACGCAGCCGAGATTTGCAGGACAATTGTTAGGACGACCCAATGGACCTGATTTCAGCTCAGCCATTGGTTTGAGCGTTGACTTCATCAAGCATAGGGATGAAGAGAGCATTTACGCCGTTGCCCAAATAAAGGAACCTCGTTGGATTCTTGTTATTAGAGAAGACGTCCAAGAGGAAATGGCTCCGTTATTCAGGGCGCATTTCGTCGAAAGTCTAGTCCTGGCATTTGGAGTATTGTTGGTGGTATTAGGAACCATCGTCACAACAAGGATAATGACCAGACGACTTGAACAGGTGGAGTTTGAAAAGGCCAAGACGGAGGATCTGGTGATCCAGTCATCCAAAATGGCGGCGTTGGGAAAAATGGCGGCTGGAATTGCCCACGAAATCAACAATCCGTTACAGATTATCGGAGACCAGGCGGGGTGGATGAAAGACTTACTGGATTCTGAGGATATGAAGTCCAACGAAAATTTTCAGGAGTTCGAACAGTGTATAAAAAAGATCGAACGCCAGGTCAACCGATCTCGAGAAATCACTCATCGCCTGCTGAGATTTGGCAGAAGGATGGAAACCACCCAGGATATGGTCGATATAAACACATTGCTGGCTGAAACCATAACTTTCCTGGAAAATGAAGCTCACTATCGCGACATAACCGTTCAGGCCAACTATGACCCAAACCTACCGGAGATCACCACCGATTCAAATCAACTCCAGCAGGTCTTTCTGAACATCATCGACAATGCAATAGACGCCGTCGGTCAATCTGGAAAAATAAATGTCAGAACGTCACCTGCCCCAAACTCCAGTAAAGAAATTCAGGTCAGAATTGAAGATAATGGACCTGGCATCCCCAAAGAGGTTCTCGCCAGAATTTTTGATCCTTTCTTCACCACCAAGAGGGCCGATGAAGGGACGGGTCTTGGATTGTCTATAAGCTACAGCAAAATTGAAAAGCTCAGAGGTAAGAATTCCGTTGAAAGTGAAGAAGGCAGAGGGACGACATTCGTCATCACTTTGCCGGCAAATTGAGCGTAACATAATTCCTGTAATGGTTGGATCAAGAATGAGGAGGCTCAAACATGGAGAAGTTCAGGGTCCTGGTCATTGATGATGAAGTCGATTTTGTAGAAACCATAGTAAAAAGGCTCCGAGACAGAGGACTGGAAGCGGAAGGCGCTTTGAGCGGCCCTGAAGGACTTCAGATACTTGATGACAAGGAGTTCGATGTCATAATACTGGACGTCAAGATGCCGAAAATGAATGGCATCGAGACTCTTAGGGAGATCAAGAAGAAAAGCCCACTCGTGGAAGTTATCATGCTTACAGGGCATGGTTCTGTGGAATCCGGCATACAGGGACTGCAGCTAGGAGCCTTTAATTATGTCATGAAACCTGTCCCCCTCAATGAATTGCTCAAACAAATGACCCAAGCCTACGAAAGGAAACTCATTGAAGAAGACAGGGTCAACCGCTAAGCTGGTCTAAAGCATTCAGTCAAGCTTGTTATACGCACTAACTTATTGATACAGTGAGTTTTCAACAAGAATGCCATGACATCTAAAGATATTGCATACTTCGTCATCCCGGTTCTGTTACTGGCCACTTCAGCGCCTCTCTATCTCGTCTCCGGTAAAATCTTTGCACTCATTGCGATAGTTCTTTCAGGCTTGACTACTTTTCAGACGCTAAAACTCCTGAAAAAGTCAAAAATGGCTGAGTTTGAAAAAGTCGAGTCTCACGCCTTTTCCTGTCGCAATCAGATTTTTTCTTCCGTTGATCAGCTTTCAGCCGGCATAGCGCACGAAATCAATAATCCTCTCGGAATAATATCCCAAGAAATCGAGTGGCTCAGACACATCCTCAAAAGTGATAAAATAGTCAAGTCGGTCGATAGCAAAGAGTTGGATGATTGTGAGGATTCCCTGAAGGAAATAGCGCGTCAGGTATACAGGTGTAACGAGATAGTTCAGAAACTCCTCAGCCTTGCAAGACAGGTCGAACCTGTGATTCAGGAAATTGAAGCCAATGACATTGTGCTGAGCGTACTCGAAATCATGGATAGAGAGGCCCAAAATGTGAATATTAAGATCGAAGTCCAGCTCGACAACACTCTGCCGTCTATTTCCACGGATCCTCCCTTACTAAGGCAAGCCCTGCTGAATTTGTTGGTTAATGCGCGTCAGGCACTTGAAAGAGACGGCGAGATTTGTGTTGTTACCAGGAAAAGCGGGGCAGAATTTGTAGAAATAGAAATCAGAGACAGTGGTTGTGGCATTCCACCCGAGAATCTGAGTCGTGTTTTTACACCCTTTTTTTCCACAAAACCTGAGGGCAAAGGCTCCGGACTCGGGCTGGCAATATGTCGCGGCATAATAGAGAGACTTGGCGGAGAAATATCTGTTCAAAGCGATTTAGGGAAATTCACGGCATTTACCATTAGATTACCTGTTACTGAAAAGGCAGAAAGGTCCTTGTTTTTATGAAACCCAGAATACTGATAGTGGACGACGAGGAACGGTTTAGAACTACAATGAGGAAGCTTTTGGTGGCCGAAGGACATGACGCTCAAACGGTGGGTAGCGCCGTAGAAGCTCTGGAAACTTTGTCAAAGGAGTCTTTTGATGTGGTCATCCTGGACGTCAGAATGCCGGAGATGAACGGAGTCGAGGCTCTAAAAAAGATAAGGAAAATTGACCCCTACCTGGAAGTAATAATAATGACTGGCTACGCTTCCGTGGACACTGCAAGAGAAATCATGACCACGGGCGCATTTGACTATTTGCTCAAGCCATATTCCATAGAAATCCTACTGGAAAAAATTGAAGCGGCTTATGATCGCAGGCTCTCGAGAATCCATCTTACCCGCAATTCATAGACTCTTTGACACCACCGGAGAAGATTTTAACCGATTCATCAGGAATTGCCGCCTGCTGACATGTTTTTCAGCATGTCTGGACTGATATGGTATTTCTCTTCCAGAAAACTTTTTGCTATTGCTTCCACACTGGCTTCAGACAACATGATCATGTCCATCTGCCGGGTAAATTGTAGCAATCTGCCAATGAGGTCAAGCTTCGCCTTTATGGCGTCCTGTTCATACTTGTAATATCGAGCGTCTACCCTGTCTTCACGTGTTTCCACCTGAAATCCGAGTTTGGAAAAGATGATGGCGATGCAGCGAGCGCGACGGTTACGCCTTATGTCATCGGCCGCTCCACCCTTGAACGAGAAAGTAATATAATTCTTGTTTGTTGACTCCCCACAATATGAATCCAGCACGCTATAGTGATACCCGATTCGCGAACTGAAATTCAGATATTTATCTGAAATGATTGCGTAACTTCTGTCGCCGAACCTGTCTGCCAAATTGTTCGGCGCAAACATCTGCTCCCTCATTACGGAAAAGAATCCTCCCAAGTCAATCGGCTTGGCTCCATTCTGTCTGAGGTCAGGTCTCAGCATTCCCTTCAACAGCCACTTCAAAGGAGTAGAAACTATCTGATCCACTCGAACGAAATGCACTCTGTCAGACACAGCTTCGAACCCTCCCCCAAGATCAATTATATGCAAGTCCAGCGGAATGGGCGCCGAGAGTTTTTTGGCTCCTGCCCCATCCGTGTCTGACACTATGTCGCTAATATTGAACATCTCAACGTAGGACAGTTCATGAGCCAATCTCATTATGTCGTGTAAGGTGGCGCAATATTCCGGCCTGAAATTGGCGGCCTTGGGATTTACTAGATGGAGCGGCACTATCATGTCTGCAATTGTTCGCAAAGACTGATAGACTGGCGTATCCTTCATGCCTGATTCTTTTGAACGCTGAATCGCCAGCAACTCATCAACGCGTCCCAGATAAACACGGCACGAATATCCGTCCACTGTAATTTCAGTTCCAGGCTCAATTTTACTGCTGGCGTTCTCAAGCCCAAGAATGCTTGGAACCCCAAATTCTCGAGCTAATGAAGCCATGTGGCCCGTCACGCTCCCGGCGTCTGTCACTATGGCTGATGTCTTTCGCATCACCGTTACAAATTCGGGCGCCGAATGGCTGGCCAACAGCACAGCTCCTTCCGGGAACCCAAGCAGATCGTCCTCTCCTTCCACATGAAACGCCTTACCACTGCCGACTCCCGGAAATGCCGCAGCCCCTCCTTCCAATAGAAGCTCATAACCATTCACCACGGGAAAGCTGGAAGATCCGGATTTCTCAATCATGTCTTCAACATGTAGAGGCCGTGCCTGAAGTACAAGGAGTATACCGTTCGGCGCCAAAGCCCATTCAATATCCTGTGGATATTTATAGTGATCCTCGAGCCGTATGGCATAAGAAGCCAGCAGTTTGATTTGATCGGGACTTAAACATGGAGCGTTCTGATTTTCATCTTCGACAATTTCCTCCACTAATCCGGACTCTTTTTTGGAAACAAGTCGCACCGGTTTCCTGGAAATGGTTTCCTCCAGTATTTGCAAATCGGCCGTCTTGGCTACGACATAAGTGTCAGGCGTTACTATGCCGTCCACAGCGTAGGGTCCGAGTCCCCATACCGCGTTGACAAGAACATCGTTGCTTATCAGATTGTAAGGATGCCTGGAATACATCACTCCGCTGGCCATGGATGAAACCATTTCAATGCAGGCCACACTCATGGAGATGTCTTCATCCCGCATTCCCTTGTGTAATCGGTATGAAATGGCACGAGGAGTATAAAGGCTTGCGACTATTTTCTTGTAAGTTTCGCATATTTCTTCCTGAGGCACGTTCAATATAGAGAGGTATTGACCGGCATAAGAGAGTTCACTGTCTTCACCAATAGCGCTGCTTCGAAGGGCCACATGGGGAGGCCCCGGATCATTGTCTCTTGTGGATATTTTCTCCCACATTTCCTTGTAGGCC
>CAZGVM010000085.1:11562-13557 GCA_964528855.1 uncultured Desulfomonile sp.
TCATTACAGACTCTTGAAGTTCATCGGGCACTTTGGCCCTTACTATAAGATCCTGGATTTCTTTGCTGACAAGTTGGACAGCATTGGGATCATCTATATTCAGATTCATCCTGAGTCTGTTTATTTCGTCTGTTAGCTCATTTGCGCCCAGAAAGAAATCGCAGGCCCGAGTCGTGATGGCAAATCCCTCAGGGGCCGGTATTGAAACTTTATTTTTCAACTCTCCAAGATTGGCGTTTTTACCGCCCACCCAATCTGCCATGTCCTTACCAATCTCAGAGTAAGGTAAAATGTAGCCCGTGGAGGGAAGTTCCTTTTTTTTGCTTATTTCTTCATTTATTTTCATGTTGATGTCATCAAGAACCCGGAAAAGCATCGGATAATTGTGATAGGACAAGTCGTCAAGGCTCTTGACCATTCTCAGAGTGTGAAACACTGCGCGTGTGGCCTGGGATCGAACATAGGACATCCCGAAAGTGTGCTGCCCCCTCAGCTTCTCCTCTATATCCGTTATGATATCCAGTAACTCGGCGTTTGAAGCCAGCAGATCCATGAAACACGAGTATTTGAACTTGAATACCCGGGAAACTTTCGATTTGGGTGACGCTGAAGTTTTCTTGATTTTTCCTGTAAAGAAGCTGATGATTTTTGAAGCCAAAGCGTTCATTTTCTGGTCCCCTGTCTGTATTTAATCGGAAATCATGAACCAGGAACTTTTTTTGCTGCAATTTGGGAGAAGCAATAAATGTGCCCCTGAAACCAGGACGCGTCGAGCCGTCTCGCTATTGAGCATCCTACCACATGCCCCACTGAGGGCACATGCGTTTTCCCATAGCTGCTCCTCGCTTGAGTCATTTTACATAGTGTAAAGAAAACCGACAGTTCATCAAATTATCAATACCATTATCACGTCCTCAAAAAGTAAAGACGGACTTCAATATCAGTTATCATACTATTTTAATTAAATTAACACAACGTGGCATATCAGTTGCACACGCTAATGGAAACCGTTGATAAACTCGTCAGGACGCAACGGCCCATTTAGAACCTTAAGGAGGTTTGATCGTATGAAGAAATATTATTGTGGTTTAATGATGCTTGCAATCACCATTTTAACGGCCATTCTGCCTGATATTGTTCAGGCGGCCGGAGGATCGGCAGAAATGCTGGTGGTTGTCGCCGACCCTAGAAGGGTTGATAACTGGCTGGCCCGTTACTTCGTTGATTCATACAACACCAATCCCTTGTGGTTCGGCGTTGAAACTACCATTATCACCGCAACAATGGGTGTTACCTTCGGTCTCGCTACCGACTTTGTCATGAAACGCATTGGAATTGACCTAACATCCAGAAAGATAGTCGAGCATTGATTTCTAACGAGATATCATACCCTGACAGCATCAGTGTCTTAGGAGGGCAATAATATGGAGTGGTATATGATGTATATGCCCATCGCCGGAATTGAGATTTTCTGGCCTGGGCTAGTTCTTATAGGTTTCGCCGTTGGTTGTATAGGCGGCTTTTTCGGTATGGGTGGAGCATGGATGGTTACCCCGGGGCTCAATATTCTTGGTTTTCCAATGGCCTTCGCAATCGGGACCGACATTGCGCACATAGCCGGTAAATCGATGATTTCAACGTTCAGGCATTCAAAATTCGGAAACGTCGATTACAAGCTCGGCTTGATCATGGTCGTCGGAACGGTAATCGGTATCGAATGCGGCGCCCAGGTAGTCATGTGGCTGGAGCGTATCGGTCAGGTGGGGCCTGTCGTCCGCTGGGTCTACATAGGCTTGCTGGGATTGATAGCTCTTATGGTATTCTATGATTATTACAAAGCCACCCAGAAGAAGAAAGCTGGCGATGTTGGAGAGCACGGCGCTGAAGGAATCACTTGGTACAAGACTCTCCATAAGATATCCCTGCCTCCGATGATTCATTTTGAGGTCGCAGGCATCACATGCTCCGCGTGGCTCCCAATAGGCGTCAGCTTCC
>CAZGVM010000086.1:0-13287 GCA_964528855.1 uncultured Desulfomonile sp.
TTTTACGGCGAAAGTTCCGATAATGGATGCGATAATGGCCACACCACCGATCAGGAGCGGCATAAAGAAAGCTGCGGAACCGGAGCCGTAAATTGTAGCGCCCAGCAACATTGCAGCCACGATTGTAACTGTGTAGGTTTCATAAAGGTCAGCGGCCATACCGGCGCAGTCACCAACATTATCACCAACGTTGTCGGCGATAACACCAGCATTGCGGGGGTCGTCTTCCGGAAGGTCAGCCTCAACCTTACCAATAAGGTCGGCGCCAACGTCAGCGGCCTTCGTGTAAATACCTCCACCCACACGAGCGAACACGCTCATGAGTGAACTTCCGAAGCCCAGACCGACAAGTGCGCTAAATACCTTGTGTGGGTCAGGATCCCTGGCTAACATGTAAAAACCGGCGACACCCAACAGAGCCAAACCGGTAACCACGATTCCTGTGACCGATCCACCTTTGAATGCCACATCCATGGCGTCGGGTAGACTCTTGCTTGCTGCTGCCGCAACACGGACGTTGGCGTTGACAGACACTTTCATGCCAAGAAAACCGGCAACGCCGGATCCGATGAGACCAACGAGGAAGCCGATAGCCGGCATTGCTCCCAATGTCAGAAACAATATGACCGTCAATATCGCTGCGATGATTGCCACCACTTTATACTGACGAGTCAGGTATGCCATCGAACCTTCTGCAACGTAGCTCGATATCTCGCGCATACGTTCATTTCCTGCGTCCTGCTTAAAAACCCAACCTGCAGTAATCAAGCTGTAAGCTACACCTAGGCCACCACAGATTAGGGCGGCATAAATAACCCAGTCCATCCACCTACCTCCTTGATTGAATAACAGAATTCTAGCTTGGAAAACGATTGTTTATCCTATACGATTATATAGATTTGCCATTATGTCAAGGACAAAGAATATCCGGAATGAACAGAGAAAAGCCCCAAAACATCCCTTTTAACATGATTAATGAGAACTGGCTAACATTAAGAAATCAATTGATAAACCGCCAGTTCTTTCTGTTTTCCTTTAAGGATCACTCTGCGTGGCTCGGAAAATTTATGCGGTATTTTCAGTTCTTTACAGGTCGTCTCACTGATTAAGATGTCGCTTCCCATTTCTTTGTTAAGGTCTTGAATTCTCGAGGCTACATTCACAGTATCACCACCATGGCGTAGGAACTTTTGTGTTTACTCCCTGTTATTCCCGCAAGGACCGGGCCTGTATGGGCGCCGATTCCGTGCTTAAGAGGTTGCTGTACTCGATCCTCTCTCCTGATATTTAACGCGTTCAAGCGCGCTCTCATGGCCAGCGCAGCCTTATCGCCATGTTCCTGCTCATCGCTGGGCGCACCGGATACAGCTTCTATTGTATCACCCACATGCTGTATAACTGCTCCACCATTCTCTATGATCGCAGTGGTCCTCTCGTCGAAGTATTCATTGATGGATTCTACGACTTATTGCGGTGAATTCTTCTGCGCCATTGGAATAAAACTCCTCAAATCCGAAAAGAGTACTGTCACGGTTCTCAGTTCTCTTTGATTATGTCGCTTATTCGTCGATTTATTTTCCTACCGGAATCAGCATCAAAGGATTTACGTCCGCAGGTAACTTGAGAGCCCCGGTCACGTATGAGTCCTGGAATGCGCCGACCGAGCCAACCTTCAATCCCAGGGCTTCCCCCTGAAGATAAATGTTCTGTGTCGATGCGCCCGACTCCATGAAAACGTATTGAAGGCCACGGTTTCCGTATTTCACGGTCATGCGGTTGAAATTGGCCCCAACTACCATGATTACCGGCGCCGAGGCTATCCACATCTGTCCCAACGCTGCCCGGCCTAAAAGTGAGCGATGATCGCCCGGATTGATCAGCGACAGTGAATTGATCTCCGGCTTGTAGTGAAAAACGCCGGCAGGCAGACCTGTAACGGTTTCGGCGCCAGTGACAGCAAAAATCTCCAGTGGATAAAGACCTCCGGCCGAGGGGAAGACCTTGGTGGTAGCGCCGGATATGGCGTCAGCAGGCACATTTCCATTGGCCGCCCACAGCAGTTGGCTGAGGTCTTCCAGTGTAATGGCCGAACCGCTAAAACCTCTCACCGACTTTTTCTTTAACATGGCCGTTTCCAGGGGGACCTTGCCTGTAAACCTGGGTTTGGGCAACTTTATCTCATCCTGAGCCAGTATTGGTTGTGCAACTGATAGCAGTAGAAGAGTCACACTCATGCAGACCGTCATTCTGGTAAAAACGTTCATGCTCCCTCGCATTGGGTTTCTTGCGAAATTTGTAAAAACGGCGCCCTGAAAGTCAAGTCGTTGCAATCATTGCTTCAGGCGTAAAAAAAGGATATAACCTGAAAGCCGTCAGACAAGTCGAGCGACGCCGATTTTGTCAAAGCACGTAATTATCCGTCAAAATAAATTCAGGTCTAAAACTCATTACGAGCATTGTTTTGAGTTTCTAGGATAGTTTCTGAAAATATTCAACCTTTGGGAGTGAAAGATGCAAAAAACATTGTCTATCATCAAACCTGACGGGGTGTCCAAAAAGCTTATCGGAGAAGTTACAAGAATTTTCGAGAGTAACGGCCTTAAGGTTGCGGCGATAAAGATGAAGAGATTGAGCAAACCGGAGGCCGAAGGATTCTATTATGTTCATAAAGAGCGGCCATTTTTTGGGGAACTGATAAATTTCATGACATCCGGTCCGGTGGTTTTAATGGTCCTGGAGGCTCCGGACGCCATAAAACGTAATCGTGAACTCATGGGCGCAACCGACCCGGCGGAAGCCCTGGAAGGAACCATCAGGAAGCGTTGGGCCGACAACAAACAGGACAATATCGTTCACGGTTCCGATTCGGAGGAAAGCGCCAGTTTTGAAATAGGATATTTCTTCAGTGGAATCGAGATATTCTAATTGTACAGCGACCTGTCATCACAAACACGCACGGACCTCCCCGACCTTTCAGGAATGACCCATGAAGAAATGGAAGCATTTCTGATTGGTCGAGGACAACCAAAATACCGTGCAGCCCAAATAATGAAGTGGATCCATCAGGGTTTGGCGGAGAGCTTCGAGCCCATGACAAACCTCTCGAAGTCTCTGAGGGCAGAACTCACTCAAGAGGCCTTGATTGGGCGACTGGAACTGCTTTCCACCCAGACCTCCCGTGACAAAACCACCAAATTTCTTTTCCGGCTCTCTGATGGACTCCACATCGAATCCGTCCTGATTCCGGAGACGGATCACGACACATTGTGCGTTTCAACGCAGGTCGGTTGCGCAATGGGGTGCAAGATATGCCGAACATCAAAAATGGGTCTGCTGAGAAACCTCACTGCGGGCGAGATAGTCGGTCAATTGCTCTCGGTAAGGAAAAACAGGGCCGACTCGAGAATCACAAACGTGGTTTTTATGGGCATGGGAGAACCTCTGGCGAATTTTGACGAAACAGTGAGGGCCATACGTATATTTACACACCCCGGTGGACCTCAGGTCTCCTGGAGGAGGCTCACTGTATCGACTTGCGGCATTGCCCCAAAAATACTGCAACTCGGATCGACTGTCCGCTCCAAGCTCGCTGTCAGTCTCAACGCCGTGACTGATGAACAACGGGACTTTATCATGCCCGTCAACCGTTCATTTCCGCTTTCCAGACTCATGGCCGCTCTCAGGGCTTATCCCCTCCCACGCAGGGATAGAATAACAATCGAATATGTCATGATAGATGGTGTGAACGACTCAGACGCCGATGCCAGGGGCCTTGTCCGCTTGCTCAATCCTATCAGGGCAAAAGTAAACCTTATTCCCTTCAACGATGAACTCTCAACCTTGTTTAAAACTCCATCGCCGGCGCGTGTGGCCGCATTCCAGGATATATTGATGTCCAGATCCCTTGTAGCGATAATCAGAAAATCCAGGGGAAGAGACATTCTCGCTGCGTGTGGCCAGCTTGCAGCTCAGCATGGGAGCGCCAGTGGTGAGTGACCATGTCCGTTTCCTGATCAAATCTCTCAGTGAACCGTCGATATACCCGGGGCATGTGGAGAGAGTCGAGGTCATTCAGACACATATTTCCATTGTTTTCATTGCGGGAGATTTTGTCTACAAGATCAAAAAGCCCCTGAACATGGGGTTCCTCGATTACACCACGCTTGAAAAACGCCGCTTCTACTGCCGACAGGAAGTAAGCCTAAACTCAAGGTTCTCCGAAGGTATTTACCTCGACGTGGTCGATATTTACTCGGGAACTTCGGGTGTCGGATTCTCAGGTCCTGGAAACGTCATAGAGACTGCCGTGCTGATGAAGAGAATTCCCGAGGACCGAGTTCTAAGGAACCTGCTCCTCAATCGAGGCCTCGATGACGAACATTTGACGGATATGGCGCAAAGACTAAAGTTTTTTCACGCTCAGGCTCGTACGTCTCACCATATTTCGCAGTTTGGATCTCCGGAAGTCATTCACCGGAACATAACGGAGAACTTCGAACAGGCTCGGAGTTTTGTCGGGGTGACAATCGAACAGAAACTACTGGATGAAATATCCTCGGGTTCGTTCGAATTTCTGGGAAAATACTTACCCAATTTCAGGGATCGTGTTAAAAAGGGCTTCATTCGCGATCTTCACGGGGATCTGCATTCCGAGCATATTGTGTTTCTGGACAAGGTCATGCTTGTTGACTGCATTGAGTTCAATGATCGTTTCAGGTATTCGGATGTCGTCTCGGACATCGCATTCCTGCTCATGGACATGGACTATCTTGGATTTCCGCTACTTTCATCAAAACTCAACAACCTCTATGCCGACCGGTGTGAAGACGATTTTACCTGTGGACTTTACAGGTTTTACAAATCATATCGGGCTTTCGTGCGTGGAAAGGTGAACAGTTTTGCCCTCAACGAATCGGAGATCTCTCCAGCTGCGAGGAATAAGGCCAGGCGGTCTGCTGAAGAATATTTCAAACTCTCAGCCTGGTATTTGAGAAATGACACAAGACCAAGCCTTGTGATCGTGTGCGGCCTTATGGGCTCAGGCAAAAGCTACACTGCTGAAAAGCTGTCACAGCGCACGGGTTTTAAAGTCCTTCGCTCAGACATCATCCGCAAACAGATGCAGGGAATGGAAACATCCCAACACATGTTTGACGATTACGCGAAAGGAATCTATACGGAGGACGTTACAAACCGTACCTACGGCCGGATGCTCGCAATGGCCTCAGAATATTTGAGGCATGGAACATCGGTGATACTGGATGCGTCATTCGCCCGTCTTGAGCACCGGAGAGCTGCTCTGGAGACTGCCGCCGGACAGGGTTCAAAATCTTTGCTCATACGGGTCTTCGCCCCAGATGAGCTAATACGGCGCAGGCTGGACGAGCGGATCAGGTCTTCTGATGATCCTTCGGATGGAAGGTGGGATCTGTATCAACAGCAGAAAACGCATTTTGAGGAAATAAGGGCGTCGGAGTCGGAAAACTTTTTTTCTTATGACGGTTCAGATCAATCGGAGCTAGAATTAGGGCGTGCGGTGAGAAGACTGCTTTTTTTCTAGGGAACGTTGATTAAACGGGAATTGCAAAGTCCAGTGATGAACAATTCTAAATTGACGGCATTCTGCATTGCTCTGATATTTTTGGCGGGTTGCGTTCCGCAGAAATCAGAGAGCCCGGGGAAAGTGCGCCAGACTGTCGAATTGCATTATCAGATGGGAATCAATTTCCTCAATGAGGAAAAAACACCACAGGCAATTCGTGAATTGACGGCGGCGCAGCTTCTATCTTCCAACAATGCCGATGTGGAACATGCCTTGGGATTGGCTTACCAGAAACAGAAGCTCTATGACCAGGCGGTTGATCAATACAAAAAGGCCCTGGAAATAGACCCCAAGCTAAGTGAAGCCAGGAATAACCTTGGAACGGCCTATCTGGCAAAGGGCTCGTACGAAGAAGCCATAGGCCTCTTCGAGGAATGTCTCAAGGATCCCGCTTACTCCACCCCCGAAAAAGCCGCTTATAATCTGGGTGTAGCCTACTTTGCCAGGAAAGATATTGACAAGGCCATTCAAAACTATGAAAAATCCCTTCTTCTGAAACAGGACAACATTAATGCCCTGTATAATCTTGCTTTCGCGTTTGAAGAGAAAAATGAGCCTGCCAAGGCCCTTGAGTATTACAAAAAGGCATTGGCCGTAGACAGATCATTCAAAGAGGCCAACTACAGATTGGGCATAGTGTATGAGCGTCTTGAAGAGCAGAACAGGGCCGTAGACGCCTACAGGCGTGTTCTCGAGATCGACCCGGACCACATCGGGGCTCATCTGAAACTGGGGCTCATTCTTATCAAGTCAGGAAATAACGATGAAGGGCTCCGGATGCTTCAATTTGTCATCAATGCGGACCCTGACGGTCCATACGGAAACCAGGCAAGGGAAGAAACGGTCAAACCTAAACCAAACACGGCCCCTGAAGAAAATAAACAGTGATCCTTGTTTTTGATTCATATACCATCTTACGAAGGAGCCATGAATGTCCAAGATTGAAAGGGCCCTGATCAGCGTTACGGATAAATCCGGGATTGAGGAATTTGCCGGAGCGTTAGGAGAATTCGGCGTTCAGATTCTCTCCACCGGCGGAACAGCCAAAACTATTTCCCAATCAGGAATTCCTATCACAGAAGTATCTGACTTCACAGGCTTTCCTGAAATGCTCGATGGACGAGTAAAGACGCTCCACCCCAAAATCCATGGTGGAATACTTGGTTTGCGTTCAAAGTCCGAACATCTCAAAGCGATGGCCGACCACGGTATCCTGCCCATCGACATGGTGGTTGTGAATCTTTACGCCTTCGAAAAAACCGTAGCCAGGCCCGGATGCTCTCTGGAAGACGCAATTGAAAATATCGATATCGGCGGGCCCACCCTTTTAAGGGCAGCAGCCAAAAACTATCCGTTCGTCACTGTGGTCACTGATCCGCTCGATTACAAAACGGTCATAGACGAAATGAAACAATCCGGTGGAAAAGTATCTGAAAAAACAAACTTCCGCCTGGCATGCAAGGTTTTTGAACTCACCAACAAATACGACGCAGCCATCGCGGAATATCTCGGAAAAGCGAAAAAATAGGTTTCAGGCGCCGGACTATCCAAAAATTTCAGGAGAGAGATCAACTAATGGGCGATATCAAAGTAGCAATTGTCATGGGTAGTGAGTCGGACCTGCCCGAAATGAAAAGAGCAGTAGAGATTCTTGTTAAATTCGGTGTCAAATACTTCATGACAGTCGCTTCGGCTCACAGGACACCCGAAAAGGTGATAGCGCTTACGAAGCGGGCAGAGACCGAGGACTGGAAAATCTTCATAGCCGGGGCGGGAATGGCGGCGCATCTGGCCGGTTTCATCGCGGCTCACACGGTAAAGCCTGTAATTGGGGTTCCTATGGACTCTTCCGCATTAAAGGGCCTGGACTCACTTCTCTCGACAGTCCAGATGCCCGGAGGCGTCCCCGTTGCGACCATGGGTCTGGGCGCCGCCGGAGCGAAGAACGCTGCCTTGTTCGCTGTCGAAATCCTGGCCATAACGGATGATTCACTGAAAGCGAAGCTTCTGGATTACCGAAAAGAGCAGGCTCTGATGATCGAGAGCAAAGCGGCCGAGGTTGAAAAGAACATAATCTGATCAACCGGACAGGCGGGAAATGGAGCCGAAGCTTGTTTTAAACAAACTTCGGCCTGTAAGGGTCAATCGTCGTAATTTCCTGCCGGACCTTTGTCCGAGTCTATTTTTAAAGCTTTTTCCCTGATCTTTTCCACTGTCCATTCTTTGGGATCTTCAATTCTCTGTGCTTTGGGCCCCAGATCGTACGAACCGGCTTTCAGTATTGCCTCTATGGCCAGAGGAGCTGTATCCGTGCAATTGAAGACATTGGCCAGCAGATTGTAAACAAAGTCTTCCACTCCCTTTGTCATGCGGTCCTTCTCGGACTGGGGCAGTCCGAGAAGCCTGTTTTCGAACGGCAGGTTGAGCTTCTTGTAGTCGCCGCCTTTCCATCCCTTATCTTTTGAGTAGGCGACCATCTTCTCCCACATGGCGTCAGATGGGCCTGCGTCCGACATCTTGATGAAATTGCCGTCGGCGTCCTGAATGGCGTTACCGTATTCGTTGACCTTTAGTCCCCAGGAGACCATTTGCAGGGCTGTGGCCACATTCGCCTTCGTGGTGTGAGTCTTGCTGGCTATCTGTCTGAGTCGGTCGAAACTGTTGCCGGATGTGCCGTGCTGGGCGCCGGATATGCTGTACTTCGACAGAGCGTTGTGAATATCTGCAGTCAATTCCACCTGAATACCGGCGTCAGACGCCTCGAGGCCATGAGTCGTTCCGTTGTTCAGCGCTATCCAGTCAGGGAATATGTTGTTGGCGTTCAATCCCTGTATCAGGAACATTGCCTCCGGAACCGTAGATAAACCCGCTTTCCCCTTGATTTCACCAACTTCCGTTTCATAACCTGACCACGCCGGCACATATTTTGACAACTCTATGTTTGCCAACAGGTTGTCGGCGTCCGGCAAATGGGATGCGTCAATGGCAATCGAAGTCATTCCATGTTCGAAAAGGCTCGGAATCTCGATTTTTGCCGTCTCAATGTCCTTTTCTTTCTTGATTCCGTAATGGTCCGCGTGAATGGCTACAGGAACGGTTATCCCGAGTTCATTACACATGGCGTCAACCTGAAGCGCCAGATTCCATAAACTCACAGAACAATACGCGTCCGCTCCACCCTCTGATTTGGCTATCTCTATAATGATGGCCGCATTTGCTTTCTGGGCGGCCAACAGAGCGCCTCTGGCCCCGAATGAGTTGCGGGCGCTCGCGGCTATCGTCATGGCCTTACCCTTGGCAATCATTGCACGGTCTATCACTTTGCCGCTGACTATCAACGCTTTCGAATTCGGAAACAGTTTCACGATGTTCGGCGGGCGGCCCACCGATAGGGCTTTTTCAAAATCCGCGCTGGAAATTCCTGAATGATGACTCATGAGTCCCTCCCGTAGACACATTGTTAATAGTTTTATCAGTTATCTTCTTTGGAATACAAAATAGCTCGCGAAAGAACCTTAACAATAATTCATATTTATTATCTATCAGTTTTTGGAAGAGTTAGAAACAGATTTATCAGCAATTTTTCCCGGGGTAATCTGGATCTGGTCAACGGCTGGAGGAAATCCGGAGGCCTTTAGTATTTTCAGGTCGTACTCTATTGTCTCCCTCGAAATAGAACCTTTTTCAAGCTCCAACCTCACGGCGCCGGAATGCAGAGGACGAAAGGCGTTAGTATCACTTAATTTTCTCGTCATTCCATTGAAATAAAACTCAACATTTCTTATCCACCATAATGTTCCATTGTGTAACTCTACCTTCAGGTACGGCGTCCCGTCTTCCTCTTTGAATCTCAAATATCCCGTGGCGTAAACCCTTTTCAGATCAGATTCCAACAGTTCGTCATAAGGCTTGGTCACCGTTGAACTTCGAAGCATCCAGGCTACTATGGCCATCGCGCCGACAAAAACCACGCTTATGAGCGCCGCTACCACGAAAATTTCATGTTTCCTGAAAACCTCGATCAGCTTTTTATTCATTCCCTTCGCCCTGACCACGGTGATGTGTGGCTATCCTGCCGTGTTCCGAATCATATTTGTGAACTATCCTCGATCCCCCGTAAAACGCCTCGCCCACAAATGCAGACCTCTCAGCGCCTCTCGTCTTCAAATGAAGCGTCACACCCATAGGCACCACCACATTCGTTTTCGTGCCGCCGGGAAAATTCAGGTTGGAATCCTTCGATTTGCTCGATACCTCCGCATCGAAATATCTGTGCTCACGAGCAAAATATTCCTCTTGCGCCCTCGCCGCAAGCATAAGGGCCTTGGCGGCCTGCTCACTCATCCTGCGCTCTCGATACGAATCTATCATCAAAAAATATATCACAGACAATATAGCTATTATAAGGATGGCCGAAACCATCTCAAGCAAAGCAAAACCGGATTGATCATTTCTGGGGTTCATTGAATTCAGCTCCTGGAACGTATATCGTCGGGCTTTTTAACATATCATGACCCGCCACGACTACCAGAGACGTCTAATGCTTTGCGCCCGTCTCATTGCTGCTTTCTATTCCAGCGCCAATCCATTGTCAAGATAATACAACATATAATTAAAGGTTTATACTGCCTACATAAACTATTTCCGACTTACCAGTCATAATAACCGAATTATTATTGCCTTTCCATGATATAGACAGCGGGCCCCCCAGGAGTTCCACTGTTGTTTCACCCTTTGTGAAGCCTTTGAGCGCCGATGCCACCGCCGTAGCGCATGCCCCGGTTCCACACGAAAAGGTCTCGCCGCTGCCTCTCTCCCACACCCTCATCAATAGCCTGTTATGTCCGAGAACCTTGCAGAACTCAACATTGGTTTTCGACGGAAACACCGGATGAGTCTCCAGCAGGGGACCGTATGTTCTGGTGAGGTAATCCAGATTGTCTTCAGCAAAGATGACACAGTGTGGATTTCCCATTGAAACGAGATTGCAATAAAACTTGTGATGAGCTACTTCGACAGGAAAATCAAGAATGGGGGCGTTACGGTCCTTTATGTCGGCAGGAATCAGCTGTGGGTCAAATATCGGGGCTCCCATATCGACCTTGACTCTTTCTACCTTGCCGTTTTTGCCTACAATTAAATCGAGAGTCTTCACGCCTGCGCGAGTTTCGACCTTGAGGGATTTGCTGTTGGTCAGATTGTTGTCATAAACGTATTTGGCGACACACCTTATGCCGTTACCGCACATTTCAGCAATTGTTCCGTCTGAATTTATATAGTCCATGAAGAAATCAGCGGTATCCGAATTTCTGACGGCAATTACTCCGTCAGCGCCCACGCCTTCCCTTCTGTCGCACAGTTTTATGACCTGCTCCGGGGAAAGCCGGATTTTCTGTTCCAGATCATGAAACACCACAAAATCATTCTTTGTGCCGTGCATTTTGTGAAACCGTATCATCATGTTTTTCTTCCTGGTTCGTTCAAATTCAGATTTGTAATGTTGAGCGTATATGATCAGCGCCCATGGAATTTATCACAGGTTCAGGCAATTGTAATCTTTTTCCTGAAAGCCGACCATGGCGGTGGCCTGGCGGACAGGCGACACTGTAAAGCCTGTCTATCGACAAGCGACCCGATTTTGGACATAATGCAATTCCAGGCCGGTCGGTATGGAATTTTTTACAACCTTTTAGCCACATCGGGAATATGAAATATCTCACTTTGATAGTGTTTTTGTTGGTGATTTATTATGTCATCGGAGAATTTGTGATAAAGGACCGAAGCTCGGAGGGCCTGACAAACGCTTCCGACAAATGGCGGGACCTGGGAGGTCGAATTCATCAGTCGGTAGGAATTATCGCGGTCCTGATGATCATTATCCTGGTCATAAGGTTCGTCTACCACACGATAGATTCCTACCGGCGAATGTAAGAACTTCTGTTCACATCTTCATCAATTTTACATCAGTTCGATTGCGCAAGCCATTGAAACACCGCCACCACCGCATAAGGTAGCCATGCCCAGCGTCTTGCCCCTGTTCTTCATTGCATGGATAAGCGACACTATCAGCCTTGCGCCGGTGCAGCCTACCGGATGTCCCAAACCTATTCCGGATCCGTTCACGTTGGTGATCTCACGGTTGAGACCGAGTTCTTTCTCGCATCCGAGGTACTGGGCGGCAAACGCCTCATTCACCTCGATAAGCTCAAAATCATTCATCGCAAGCCCTGACTTCTTCAGCAGGTTATGAACTGCCGGCACCGGGCTCAATCCCATTATCGTAGGGTCGCATGCTCCCAGACCGGACGCCTTGATCCTGGCCAACGGCTTGAGGCCTAGTGACTTCGCCTTCTCCAGACTCATTATAGTCAAAGCAGCTGAACCGTCATTTATGCCGGACGCGTTCCCCGCTGTGACCGTTCCTGTTTTGGGAATGAAGGCCGGAGAAAGTTTGGTAAGCGCCTCCATCGTCAATCCCGGCCTGAAGTGTTCGTCCTTGTCAAAAACTTTTGGATCGCCTTTTTTCTGCGGAATGCTTATCGGAACGATTTCTTCCGCGAAAGACCCGTCTTTGGTGGCCCGTTCCACGTTGTTGTGGCTTCTTAAAGCTATCTCGTCCTGTTCCTGCCGGGTGATCCCGAGCTTGAGGGCTACGAACTCCGCAGTGTGTCCCATTATGTATGGCTTGCCTCTGAAGAATTCGACCGGTCCGTCACTCGGATAGGGTAATATGTGCGATCCGCAATGCAACCCCGTTGTCATGGCGTCAGTAATGGTGTCATTACCCATTCTGACCCCCCAGCGAGCCTTTTCCATGGTGTAAGGCACACCGGACATGTGTTCGACGCCGCCTGCAAGAATGATTTCAGCGTCACCGGCCTTTATCATGGCTGCCCCGGACAAAACGGCTTCCATACCCGATATACACACACGGTTTATGGTGACTGCGGGGACTGAGTCCGGTATTTTCGCGATCAGCGCGCCGATCCTCGTGACATTCATCGCGTCTGTCGGGTTCAGACAGCATCCGAATCGGACATCGTCAACCATATCGGCTGAAATTCCGGCGCGTTCAATTGCCGCCTTCATTGGCACAGCCATTATACTGGACGCGTGCATGTCCCTAAGTGTTCCACCAAAGGCTCCTATGGCGGTACGGCAGGCTGACGTTATTACTACGTCTGTCATATCAGGATACTCCTCGGATATTACTTGGCTCAAAAAACCGGCATGGACTCACGAGACGGCCCCACCAGGACGCTGGATGGCCTGCGGCCATTCGGAGTCGCAAGGAGTTGGTTATTTTATGATCGCGGCTTCGTCGATGGACATCTTTTTCTCGAAGTCCTCCCAGAAATCTTCCTGGGTCTTTCTCCAGTCCGAACCGAACTTCTTGTTGAAAAGCGAGCCGACGCTATCCAGAGCCTTCTTCCAGGCCGAATTGTAGTTCAGCTTAAGCACGTCCTCCAAAAACGGCACAAGAGAACCCAGTTTCTCCTTGGGCAAATAGGCGCGAGCTCCCAGTTCGATGGACTTTTTCAACGCTTCAGGAGTGAACGCATGCGCTGTAAGCATGACGGTCGGGAATCCGGCGTTGTTGGCTATCTGCAAAAGATCAAACCCACGAACCCCCATAATGTCCAGTATGACCAGGTCATACGTGTAGGACACCAGATACTGCTGCG
>CAZGVM010000087.1:0-4978 GCA_964528855.1 uncultured Desulfomonile sp.
TTTTTGAGCAGCAACTCAAAACAATGTCGTTCTTGACAGCTTCTGGGGGGGCAGAATGATTACCAGGCTATCTCAGCTCTGGCTCCTATCACAAGAGAGCTTATGAGGTGAGACCATGCGACGGCGCCTGACGTAACTCCAGGGGTTGGGCCTCCCTCGTGCCGATCTATCGTCATGGTACAATGTCCCTGGTAGACATTCCAATCAAGGAAACCCGTCGCGTCCAGGCCGCGGGCAACCCCGATGCGATATTCCGCTGAAGCGTTCACAAAAAAACCATCGCGGGAAGCATGACTCCCTGTATGAGCAAAAGGGACTCCACTATTGTCGCATACATTGAGATGTTGAATGTTGGCGAACAACAGGGGGAAGCCGACAGCGTGGAGTGTCAGCGCCCCAAGTCCGGTGGACTGCTGGAGGCGAATTCCCACGTAAGGTTCATAAATCGTGACTGTGGTCTGGGCTTGCAACCAGGATGCCGTATAGATGTAATTTGGGTTTGGATCACTGAAGGTCGTAAGTAGAGACTCCAATCTAAAACCCAATACGAGAGCCGCGTCTGGGGAAAACCTGAATAAGCCTTCTCCTCCGATTTTGTAGGATACAGTATCACTGTGGCGCCACACCCTGGTTCCTGGAACATTGTTAGTCCATGTGAGTTCCTGGTCTGCCTGTGGATTATTTGGTATGAGGTATGAGCCGTAAATTCTCAGGTCGTAGTTGTTAGCCAATCTCATCGGTACTGAGGCGCCGACCTGAACACCGCTGAGAGGATAGACAAAAAAGGAAGAAATGCACGCTCCGGGAAGGACAAGTCCATCGTAACCCAAATGGATCCCGTTTGGTACGGTCATCCAGCCTACGTCCAATGAAGCGACAGACCAGCGATCCTTTTGACCTGTCGCGCCTGAAGTAAGCCAGCGCTCGTAAACTGACAAACCAAGTTCGGGAATGTCTGCGGATGAAGAGGTTTGTCCGAAGGTATTTGAAGCCTGGATGGAAACCATTAAACAGAGGATACCTAAAAACGCATAAACAGACCTTAACTTCATATCCGCCACCTCATATCAGATCAAAACCTGAAAAAATGATCCTCCCAAAAAACTTAAACCGACAGTAGGGGAAGGCTTGAAATTGTGACCTTTCCCCCTCACGCATCGTCAATAGGAACGCCTTCGCTCACCAACCGGGTTGCTGCGCTGTTTGCTCGTGGATGCGGCTAGGGATCAGGCCTGACAAAACTATTTGTAAATCTGTTAGAGTTTCACTGGGCATGTTACAATCCAAATGAGTATTGTCAAGCATAATCATTTGCATTGTGAAACTCGAAAATTGAAACAGAGTCAAAACTATTTGCGGGCCACTGGCGCTTGTGTAACTGTCCAGTTTTTTGGTATTATTTCTTTCCCATTCCAAGTCTGAATCATGATATGTTTTGGTGACTTTGTTGTTTTCTGAATTGTAGATCGAGAATTTCTCCCGTTGCCGGGAAGGCTGGCTTTAGATATGAATCCCCCGAATACAATTAGAATTCTTGTGGTAGATGATGAAGTAAACATCCGCAAGACCCTCTCACTTTGTCTGGAGACAGAAGGATATGAAGTTGTTTCCGTAAGTAATGCTCGTGACGCTGAGTCCGAGAATTCCCGACGATCTTTCGACATAGCGTTCCTGGATCTGCGCCTGGGTGTCGATGATGGAATGGACCTGGTTCCGACCTTGCTGTCTGTTTCTCCGTGGCTGAAGATAATAGTGATCACCGCTTATTCTTCAGTTGAGACCGCTGTTGAAGCCATTCATAGGGGATGTGCGGACTACATTCCCAAGCCATTCACTCCCTCTCAAGTCAAAATCTCAGTTGAAAAAATAGTCAAAATTCTTGAACTGGAACACCGTGTTGCCAACATGCAGGAAGAGCTGGAAGGCTATCGAGCCGATACGGGATTTCTGAGTGTGGATCCTGTCATGCAAAGGGCAGTCTTCATCGCCCGTCAGGTTGCAGCCACGGACGCCACGGTTCTGTTATTGGGTGAAAGTGGAACCGGAAAGACTGCGTTGGCTAAACAAATCCATTACTGGAGTCCCAGGGCTAAAAGAGCCTTGGGCATCATTTCCTGTCCTTCACTAACCCCCGAACTTTTGGAAAGTGAGTTGTTTGGTCACGTAAAGGGGGCTTTCACCGGAGCGGTCCGGGACAACCCTGGACGCATAGCAGGTTGTGACGGCGGAACACTGTTACTGGATGAAATCGGCGAGCTTCCTTTTTCCATTCAACCCAAACTATTGCGCTTTCTTCAGGACAGAGAATATGAGCGAGTTGGCGACAACAAAACGAAAAAAGCGAATGTGCGTCTGATAGCTGCCACCAACGTCGATTTGGAGAAGGCGGTGGAACGTGGTAAATTCAGGGAAGATTTACATTACCGTTTGAATGTTATCCAGATTGAGATCCCACCGCTGCGAGAACGGCCGGAGGACATAGTTCCTTTAAGTGAAATGTTTCTGGCCCTTTTTAGAGCAAAATATGGCAGAAAATTGCTTGGCTTTAGCTCGGAAGCGCAGACGTGTCTGCGAGAATATCCCTGGCCAGGCAATATTAGGGAGCTGAAAAACGCCGTGGAGCGCGCGGCCATCCTCGGCGCTACTGACCTGGTTGGTCCCGAATTTATTCCCGGGAAGAACAAAGCGTCTTCGGTTCACATCAAGTTGGGTGATTCTGTATCTTTGTATCAGGTAGAAGAAGAGCATATCAGAAGGGTGCTGGCTTCGAGCAAATCCCTGGCAGATGCCGCAGAAACTCTAGGCATCGACCAGGCGACTCTATGGCGACGACGCAAACAGTACGGGATATAGGTTTTGACCAAATTTGCCCACGATTTACCGGCTCTACTTTTTTCTACATTGCAACTTGCAATCCCACAGACTGACCATGATTGTAATCTGCAATCCCAGAATAAAACCCGTTCATCAAATAGCTCAACAATATAGATAGTTTTGTCTTTATTAATTTGGCACAATTAATGCTCATTTACAGACTGAGGGCAAAACAATGCTTGGAATAAGAACAAAACTTTCCTTGGGTTTCCTGGGATTGCTCGTAATTCTCATGTTGGTCGGAATCCGGAACATACTGCTTCTCAATGAATTAGGGGGCTCAATAGACCTACTTCTTAAAGAGAATTACCGGAGCGTGATAGCCTGCCAGAACATGAAAGAGTCTCTAGAGCGTATAGACAGCGGTTTGTTGTACAATTTGTTAGGCCATCATCATGAGGGACAAGTCCTGGTGAACAGGAATCTGGAGGTTTTTACCGAGGCTTTAGGGATCGAACTAAACAACATAACTCTCCCGGAGGAAGGCGAGAAAGCCGTTCGCGTAGAGAAACTGTTTAACGATTACGTTCACACAGCCAAGGCTGTTCTGGACCAGAATTCAGACCTGGAAAAGAGGCGAAACATATATTTTGCAAATAGCGTTTCATTATTCCGGGAAATCAAATTCACAGCCGACGAAATTCTCCACATGAATCAGGCTAACATGGACAAAGCCAGTCAAGACGCCGGTATGAAGGTGGCTGAAGCCAAAAACACAATGATTGTGCTAATAGGATTGGGATCATTAGTGGCGTCCGGTTTCATGTTGCTTGTCAGTAAATGGATATTGCGACCGATATCTTCTCTGACTAAAGCTGCAAACGAGATCAAATCCGGAAACCTGGACATTGTCATCCATTCCCAATCACATGATGAGATTGGCCAACTTGCAAAAACTCTGGATGGAATGGCGGCGAGCCTTAGAGAATTCAAGCGCACTGACCATGCCCATCTTTTGAGAGTCCGGCGATCGACCGAGCAAGCTTTCAACATTCTACCAGACGCCATAGTATTAGTGGATGATGCCGGCGACATAGAGCTGGTCAACAAGGCAGCCTCGGAATCGTTTGGTTTACATGCGAATCAGAAATTGCCCAGCCTGTCTTTGCCGTTCCTGACCCAGTTATATTACCAGACGCTGAATGCTCAACCAAACGCTGAGCCGCATTCAACTCCTAAAATCATTCAGCGATTTATTCATGGCGAAGAGAGGTTCTTCAATCCTCGGGCAATACCCATTCTTGACAACGAAAAACGAACCACAGGGGTTATCCTGCTTTTGTCCGACGTCACTCAGGAACACCATCAGAATGAGTTGAAGAAAAGTGTTGTTGCAACTGCCGCTCACCAGTTAAGGACCCCTCTCACTTCGGTGCGAATGGCTCTGCATCTGTTGCTAGAAGAAAAGGTCGGACCTCTCACTCAAAAGCAGTTGGAACTTACGCTTGCGGCAAAAGAGGATAGCGATCGTCTTCACTTAATCATAGAACGACTGCTCAGCATAGGCCGAATAGAGTCCGGAAAAGCTGAACTGGACAGGAGAACGGTCTTCTCGAGCGAATTAGTGTTTGATTCCATAGAACCATTTCGGAAGAAGGTCATGGATGAAGGAATAAGCCTTAGTCTTGAGTTGCCGCCTGATTTACCTGCCGTGGATGCAGATCCACTTCTTGTTTCACAGGTATTTGCAAATCTTTTGTCCAATTCTTTGAAGTATACCAACCCTGGCGGATCCATAAAAATTTCAGCCGCTTTTGATGAAGAATCCGTAACCTTTTCCGTGTCCGATTCCGGAAAGGGAATACCACAAAGATACCTGAAGAAAATACTGGATCAGTTCTTCAGAGTTCCGGGTCAGGTGGGTGAAACGGGCGTGGGCCTTGGCCTTTCAATTGTTCAGGAAATTGTCACTACTCATGGGGGAACTGTAGGTGTTGAGAGTATTGAAGGGCAGGGGAGCAAATTCACCTTTTCACTCAGAAGATCCTGCCACATTTGAGATGGGAGACAATCTGATGATGGACCTGATCTACGCTTTACTGGTTGCCGCGTTTTTCTCGGTTTGCATTTTGTATATCAATTTCTGTGAAAGGATTTGAAAGAT
>CAZGVM010000087.1:4988-13174 GCA_964528855.1 uncultured Desulfomonile sp.
CGCCGCCATCAATTGCGCGTCCATCTCTACAGTATCGGGCATCCGATTGTCGGAGACACGCGCTATGGCGAAAAAGCATTACAGCACGGCTATCAGCGCCTCATGCTGACCTCAACCGGCATCGATCTGACCTTGCCGTCGGGCAAACGGCTTCTGATCGAGAACGTCATTCCGGATGATTTCGTAGCTTGTCTCCTTCAATTTCTGTGACAGGATTTGAAAGATTTTTTATGTTCTGCTGGCCTTAACAGGTTTTGCCCTGATAATCTACCTGCTGGCGGTAATAGTAAGGCCTGAGAGATTCTGAGGAGCAAGAGACCAATTCAAATGAAAAAATACGAGATCCTCCAGTTATGTCTGTTTATTCTTGGCTTGGTTGCCGTAACAAAACCGGTTGGCCTCTACCTGCACAGGGTTCTGAGCGCTGATGGAAAGACCTTTTTAGACTCTTGCATCGGTCCTGTCGAGCGGTTCCTTTACAGGGTGTTCGGAATTGATCCGTACAGGGAACAGAGCTGGCGGCAATACAGTGTTTCCCTGGTTTGTTTCAGTCTGATAGGGACTCTTTTTACTTACACCGTGCTTCGTCTTCAGCATGTTCTTCCCCTGAATCCTCAGGGCTTCGGTCCATTATCCGAGCATCTGGGTTTCAATACGGCAGTGAGTTTCACCACGAACACCAACTGGCAGAGTTACGCAGGTGAGAACGCCCTTTCCTACTTTTCACAAATGGTGGCGCTGACATACCAGAATTTCACTTCCGCCGCTGCAGGTATTGCCGTTGCAGCCGCCCTGGTCCGAGGCATAGCTCGTCATTCAGCAAAGACAATAGGTAATTTCTGGGTAGATATGGTCAGAATCAACTTGTATCTCCTGCTCCCATTAAGCCTTATAATAGCCGTTTTTATGATCTCACAAGGGGTCATTCAGAATTTCAAACCCTATGTTGTGGCTCAGACTGTGGATCAGTCAGCAATAAAAACTACTGAAGATGACTCTTCAGGGGGCGAAACTCCGGATGAGAATTTCAGGCGCAGTCCAGCCTCTCATGAGGCAAATCTTCAGACTATAGCCCAAGGGCCGGTAGCGTCACAGGTGGCAATAAAACTGTTGGGAACCAACGGTGGAGGTTTCATGAATGCCAATGCCGCCCACCCCTATGAGAACCCTACACCCTTATCGAATTTTATTCAGATGCTGCTCATTTTGATGATCCCGAGCGGACTGACATACTATTTTGGATTAATGGTCGATAACCGGAAACATGGGTGGTCCATATGGAGCGCCATGCTGATCATATTCCTTTTGGGGGTCGCCCTTTGCTCATGGAGTGAATCTTCGGGTAATCCTCGAATGATAGCCTTGGGAGCAGATCCGGCCCTCGGTAACATGGAAGGCAAGGAAATGCGATTCGGGTCATTTGCGTCAGCCATGTACGCCGTTGTGACTACGGCAGCTTCATGCGGCGCCGTTAATTCAATGCACGATTCATTCACTCCATTGGGAGGTATGACGGCCTTACTGAACATTCAGTTGGGTGAAGTCGTTTTTGGCGGTGTTGGTTCAGGCTTATACGGCATGTTGATGTTTGTAGTCCTTACGGTATTTCTGTCAGGGCTTATGATCGGTCGCACACCGGAATATCTCGGGAAAAAGATTGAGGCGTATGATGTAAAGATGGGAGTTCTTTTCATAATAGTCCCCGTGATAACCATTCTCGGTTTTTCTGCCTGGGTGGTTATGACCCCTTGGGGGCTGAACGGTCTGACAAATGTCGGTCCTCATGGTTTGACGGAGATTCTCTACGCATATTCTTCCGCAACCGCTAATAACGGAAGCGCTTTTGCGGGCCTGAATCCAAATACGGCCTGGTTTAATACAACCTTGGGCATTGCAATGCTTGTGGGCCGTTTTCTGATGATTGTTCCTGTCATGGCTCTGGCAGGTAACATGGCCGGTAAAAAACTGGTTTCTCCCGGTCCAGGTTCGTTTCCTGTATCCGGAGCAACATTCACATGCCTTTTGGTCACGACCGTGTTTGTTGTAGGGGCTCTGACTTTTTTCCCGGTGTTGTCGTTAGGCCCGATACTGGAACATTTTATTCTGATGCACGGCAACAACCTGTTTTAGGGGTAAGGATTGTCATGGCGAGGAAAAAAATAGTTATTTCCGATTCCAGGATTCTGGCCCAGGCATTAATGGGTTCTTTCCGAAAACTGAACCCTTTTGGTCTGGTCAAAAACCCGGTGATCTTTGTCACAGAAACAGGAGCGTTTTTCACAACTTTGGGTCTATTCCTTTCGCCGGGACGGGATTCTTTGTGGTTTGAAATCAATATTGCATTCTGGCTGTGGCTAACGGTTCTTTTTGCCAATTTTGCAGAGGCCCTGGCGGAGGGTAAAGGCAAGGCCCAGGCTAATGCCCTTCGGTCAACCAGAGCGAGAACGATGGCCAGAAGACTGTCTCCCGTTGATCGGTCGGTAGCAAGTGTGCCTGCCGATGAACTGCGAAGGGATGACATTGTTGAGGTTCCGGCAGGCGACATTATACCCGCCGATGGTGATGTCATAGAAGGCGCAGCCTCGGTTGACGAGTCGGCCATAACCGGCGAATCAGCCCCTGTCATCAGGGAAGCCGGCGGAGACAGGAGCGGAGTAACGGGCGGGACAAGAGTCCTGTCGGATCGAATCATCGTAAGAGTGACTGCCAACCCTGGTGAGAGTTTTCTTGACCACATGATAAGTATTGTCGAGGGATCCAGACGCCAGAAGACTCCGAACGAAATAGCGCTCACAATACTTCTTTCAGCTCTCACACTAATTTTTCTGATTGTCGTCATGTCTCTGAAATTCTTTGGACTTTATTCCGGCGTGTCTCTGTCCAATGCCGTGTTGGTAGCATTGTTGGTGTGCCTGGCCCCTACAACAATAGGCGGATTGATAAGCGCAATCGGAATAGCCGGAATTGACAGGCTCCTTGCCAGAAATGTCCTGGCAACCAGCGGCAGGGCAGTGGAAGCTGCTGGAGACGTGGATGTTCTATTGCTGGACAAGACCGGCACCATCACTCTCGGGGACCGTCAGGCGACTGAGTTCATTCCGGCAAAAGGCGTCACGGTCGAGGAGCTTGCCGACAGCGCTCAATGGGCTTCTCTGGCTGACGAAACGCCTGAGGGCAGGAGTATCGTCATCCTCGCAAAAAAATATGGTGTTCGCGGGCGATCTCTTGCTGACAACATGGACGCCTCATTCATACCTTTTTCCGCTCAGACTCGCATGAGCGGAGTTGACATGAATGGCCGTCAGATCCGCAAGGGGGCTATTGACGCCATGAAAAAATACGTTGGCGGCGTTTTTCCTCCCGAAGTAGAATCTGCTGTAGCGACTGTTTCCCGACGGGGAGGGACCCCCATCATAGTCACGGAATCCATGAAAATAATGGGGGTTGTCTACTTGAAAGATATCGTGAAGGGAGGACTGAAAGATCGTTTCGAACGCTTGAAGGTGATGGGCATCAAAGTGATCATGGTCACAGGGGACAACCCGCTGACTGCTGCAGCCATATCGAAAGAGGCCGGGATAGATTTTTGGCTAGCCGAGGCCAGACCCGAAGATAAAATGAACCTGATACGCAGGGAACAGGCCCAGGGCCTTCTGGTGGCTATGACAGGCGACGGCACAAATGATGCCCCTGCGCTGGCTCAGGCTGATGTCGGCGTGGCCATGAATACTGGCACGCAAGCCGCAAAAGAAGCATCAAACATGGTGGACCTGGATTCGAATCCTACCAAGCTGATTGAAATTGTCGAGATAGGTAAACAGTTGTTAATGACTCGAGGCGCTCTGACAACTTTCAGTATTGCCAATGATGTTGCCAAATATTTTGCCATCATACCGGCGCTGCTCATCGGAGTTTTCCCCGTGATAGCCCCCTTGAACATAATGAATTTACATTCAGCGCACAGCGCAATACTGAGCGCAGTCATATTCAATGCGCTTATAATTGTAGCCCTGATTCCCCTGGCCCTCAGAGGCGTTCGGTTCAGACCTTCAAGCGCCGCTAGCCTGCTGCGGCGAAATCTTCTGGTCTATGGTCTCACGGGTATTTCAGTTCCGTTTTTTGGGATCAAACTGGTTGATCTTTTTCTGGTGAGCACAGGAATTTTCCAGCCATGAATGAAACAGCCAAAAGCCTTCTGGTGGAAATCCGGACATCAATAGTCGCATTGGTGTCTCTTGTAATTCTTACCGGCGCAATTTACCCCCTCCTGGTGTGGGCGATAGGGCAAATTTCGTTTCAGCGTCAGGCCAACGGTTCCATAATCACGAAAAATGAAAAGCCCGTTGGATCTGTTCTGATTGCACAGAAATTCAAGGATCCGGGATATTTTTTCCCCCGACCTTCCTCAGCCGGTGATGGCTATGACGCTTCAAACTCGTCCGGCAGCAACCTTGGCCCAACATCCCAAAAACTGATGGACCTGGTTTCGGCCAGGGCCGATTCCTATCGGAGAGAGAATGGGCTCGGCCCCGAATTTGCGATACCGATAGACGCCGTTACGGCATCTGGAAGCGGTCTGGACCCCGACATAAGCCTTGAGAACGCTTTGATCCAGGCTAAACGGGTGGCCAGGAGCCGCGCGATAGACGAAGAAAAGGTGGTTGGTCTGGTGAGGAAACTGTCGGCCGGGCCGGAATTGTGGCTATTTGGACAACAGCGGGTAAATGTGCTGGAAATTAACCTGACTATGGATGGAATGCAGTGGCGTTGAACAATTTTCCACAGACCAGGGCAGACTCATTTCTGCGAATGATCCGCCGAGCCAGCCGGGGGCGCCTAAAGGTGTTTCTCGGATATGGGGCCGGGGTGGGGAAAACCTATCGGATGCTCCAGGAGGGACATAGTTTAAAATCAGAAGGAATTGATGTGGTAATAGGCCTGCTGGAATCCCATGGACGAACAGATGTGGAAAATCTGGCCAAAGGCCTGGAGATAATTCCTCGCACGACCCAGGAATACAAGAGCATAATCATCGATGAGATGGATGTCGAGGCTGTAATTTTACGAAAACCTCAAGTTGTCCTGATCGATGAACTGGCGCATACGAACGCCCCGGGGAGCCGTAATTCCAAACGATATGAAGATATCTACGACATCCTCGCAAGGGGCATTCATGTAGTGACCACGATGAACATACAGCACCTTGAAAGCCTTTACGACACCGTCGAAAAGGAACTGGGGGTGAAGGTAAGGGAACGGGTTCCTGATTCCGTACTGTTGGAAGCCGATGAGATAGTGAACGTTGATTTAACAACAAAAGATCTGCGCAAACGACTGCTGGAAGGGAAAATTTATCCTCCGAACCGGATTCAGATAGCCCTGGGAAATTTCTTCAGGGAATCTAATCTTGAAATCCTGAGGGAGCTTACTCTGCGCGAACTTGCAGCCCAGATTGATCTAAAGCGGCGCGAAAATCTGACCGAAGAGGAAACGGCCTCACCGGATCAAGTGATGGTTTGCCTCAGTTCCCGCGGACCCAATAGTGAAATGCTGCTTCGTTATTCTTCACGTCTGGCAGGTCATTTTAACAGAAACTGGTACGCCGTATATGTGCAGACACCTTCTGAGGAGCCAACCGTAACGGATAGCCAGACACTGCATGAGTTGTCCGGCACTCTTACACTTGCAAAACAACTGGGCGCCCTGGTGTTCACTTTCAAGGGTGAGGACGTTGTCGGCACGGTTCTGAGTTTCGCAAGGGAATACAGGGTGGGCCACATTGTAATAGGCAGTCCGGGAAAAATACCGATCTGGAAAAAAATTACGAGAGGTAAAAACCTGGTTGAACGACTCATAGACCATGCCCACGGCGCCACCATTGTGGTGGTGGATACACGCTCAAAGGGCAGCGAGTATGAATCGGCGCGGCGGTCGCCCGAGGGTATTTTGAAATCCATCCTGACATGAAGTATACTTGCATTAGCTTTTAACCGTCGCCAATGCAAAACCGGGGGGAATAACAAATGGGAAGCCAATTGATGGGATCACGAATTGAAGGCGTTGAGTTGTCCATGGAAGTTCTGAAGGAAATAGTGGCCCGGACATCCCTTCAGGTGGAGAAGACCTCCGCCGAAATGGCTGAGTTTAAGGAGGAAATGAGGGAATTCAAGGAGGAGATGCGCCAATTCCGTGAGGACAACAAACGGGAAAACCGTGAATTCAATCGCAGTCTGGGAGACATAGCAAATAAACACGGTCGCCTGATTGAGGACATTGTCGCTCCCAGTATATGCCGCGTAATGAAACTAGCCCTGGGCATGGACGAGGACGCGTCATGCTACTCCAATGAGAGGATTAAGAGAGCCTTGCGTGGCGATTTTCGACGCATCCGGGAATTCGACGTAGTGGCGGAGTGTGGCGACTATGTCATGGTAAACGATACCAAGAGCAGTCTCAGAGCGAAAGACGTAACCGACTTGATCGAGACTATATCAGTGGTCAGAGAATACTTTCCCGAATTCAAGGGCCGGAAAATCATCGGCTCCATAGCCTCGGTCTATGTCGATGAGAGTGTGGTGAATTTTGCCACCAGGAACGGAGTACTGGCCCTGGCCGTGGGAGATGAACTCATGGACATCCGGAATCCCAAGGAATTCAGGCCGGCAGTCTGGTGAGTGTAGCCACCTTACTCTTATGTCATGATGGCTTGACAAAAAGGGGATCTGGAAATCGACATAAGGGGTATCCAGGAGAATATGTATATCCCCGGGTTGATTCATGACGTATTCGTCGATGGCGCAAAGGCGTGGAGTGAACAAAAATACATCGGCGTCAACGGGACAATTTTCTCTTAGGCTCAATAATTGTTTGGACTTTATAACGCCTTCCACGCAGGTGACTGAAGCCGCTCCTGCCTCCACGTGTCTCAATAAAATACAAAAAGCCCCGGGCATTGGAACTGCCGGGGCTTCATGACAGGATCACCGGAACAGGGTCTTGAACAGGGAAACCGTTCAAAGCCTTATCGCGGCAATTTAATGTTTATTCAGCATACTTGAAGGGAGGCATCGTCTTGACGGCGTCTTTGGTGGCGCCCGGAAGAATGAACTTGCCATCTTTGATCTGGAACTGTTTGACAGGAATGGCCACATCGTGTCTGTCTATTCCCAGAAATCCACCGGCTCCAACTATTGCAAAACCGATTGTGCGATCACCAGAAACTATCACGTCATCAATTGCGCCGACTTTCTCGTCCTTGTCGTTGTAGACAGACTGTCCTAATACTTTCTTCTTCACACTCCAGCCTTTTACAACCTCAGTGAGTTCCGTGACCGTTACACCAATTGCTACGACTTCCGACCCTGCGGTTGGAGCAGCAGGCTTGTCAGCCGCAAAACACACGGAACACGCAACAGCCAGAATCGCGAGGGTTAAAAATAGAGATCTCTTCATCATTTCCTCCAGATAATAATTCAGAACTCAGTTGAGTTCGCAATGCTAACTACCAGTTACCAATAGGGTTGTCAATAGTTTTTACGGGGACCGACATGCCCTGAATGTCCGAACGGGAGTTTCTGCGTAAAAGAATCAACCGAGGCAGTCAATTGCATTTCCATAAATAACCTTAATGTTAGATGCGCAACGGTTTTCCAGAAATTAAGAGAGCGCTCCAACGTCCGATCGGGCACATTTTTCACCTAACATCCGTGGCCATGTGGTATAAATATTGCCTGCTCTCAAAAAAATTTTAAACCCCTTTTTTGAAATGTCCGTAGTTGGCGCACATGTGTGCAATGATCCAGGGAAGGGATGATATGTGTTCCAGGCCGATTATACTGTTCAGATTTATTGGACGTTATAGCTAAAGCGGAATATGGAACAATGACGCCTGACTCTAAGAATTCTATCCGATATTCGACAGATATTTCAGCCGGAGGTATCTTGATTCGAGATAGTCGCAATGTTGCGCTATTACTGATTGAGGGGCTCACACCGAACGAAATAAAAAACAGGGTAATACGACTGTTAACCTGTTCTCAAGCGGTGGACTGTCCTAACCCGTTTGGCCTACTAAGCCGCGAATAACTGAGGGGTCACGGTCCGGCTCATCCGTTCCTGATTTGCTCTGTCCAGCGACAAACAACCTTGAAGCTGCCAGAAGCCCGGTTTTGGTTATCAATTCGGAG
>CAZGVM010000088.1:0-13166 GCA_964528855.1 uncultured Desulfomonile sp.
AGCTACGACGTTATCTGCCGACCCCGTGTCAACCAGTGTTTGCTGGAGACCCTCAGCCAGCATGAGCACTGCTGCAAAAACAAATGACACGAGCGCCATTCCCCCTGCGGTCAGAGCAGTCGTAAATTTACGGGTCAGGAGGTTACGGTAACTGTAATTAAGCGGAATCGTCACTGGTATCTCCTGTCCGCTTTCAACCGGTGGATCCGCCAAGCGGTCTACGTTTTTGTAATATCTACAGATGGATCCAAAAAGCAGGAAAATGGGGCAATCCCTGGAGTTGAATTGCCCCGAAATGGCCGAAGCATACCGGTGTGGAGCCGGTCAGGATGATCAACGGATATCTTGAATTATCATTCCCCGATTAAAAGGCGATCATCATACTTTTTCAACTATCATGGCGGCTCCCATGCCACCACCGACACATAAGGTAGCCAAACCTCTTTTCACATCTGGTCTTCGCTTCATCTCATGCAAAAGACTGGTCAGAATTCTTGCGCCCGAAGCTCCAATCGGATGTCCCAGGGCAATGGCTCCACCATTGACATTGACCTTGCTCATGTCCAGCTTTAGTTCCCTGGAGCAGGCAAGGGCCTGAGCTGCAAAGGCTTCATTTGCTTCAATCAGGTCTATATCATCGATAGTGAGGCCAGCTTTAGCCAAGGCCTTTTTAGTTGAGGGAATAGGTCCCAGACCCATCACTTTTGGATCCACTCCGGCTGAGGCGTATGAAAGAATTTTGACCATCGGCTTCATGTTCATGCTTGCGGCTGATTCCGCAGAAGTTACCAATATTGCCGCAGCGCCGTCGTTGATGCCAGAGGCGTTGCCTGCGGTAACAGTTCCGTCCTTTTTGAATGCGGGCCTGAGCTTGGCCAGAGCCTCGATTTTGGTTCCGGCCCGAGGGTGTTCATCGGTGTCAAAGACTTTGGGGTCACCCTTCTTCTGAGGGATGGACACAGGGACTATTTCATCCTTGAAACGGCCTTGCTCTATCGCATTGGCAGCATTGATCTGACTCTGTAGTCCAAATCCATCCTGTTCTTCACGGGAAAGACCGTATTGGGAAGCCACATTTTCGGCCGTCACTCCCATGTGATAGTTGTTGAACGCATCCCACAAACCGTCCTGTATCATAAGGTCAACCATTACATTGTCGTTCATCCTGGCGCCCCATCTGGCAGCTTTAACGGCATAGGGTGAAGCCGACATGTTTTCGCAGCCTCCGGCAACAACGACTTCCGCGTCTTCAGCTTTAATGCATTGCGCTGCCAGCGAAACTGATCTTAGGCCTGAGGCGCAAACTTTGTTGATTGTCAGGGCCGGAACATCCTGGGGGATTCCGGACTTTATCAGGACCTGTCGAGCTATATTCTGACCCAGGCCTGCCTGCAAAACACAGCCAAAAATAAGTTCGTCCACCTTCGAGGCGTCAAGGCCTGTCCTCTTGATCAGTTCCTTTACCACCAGAGAGCCTAAATCTACTACTGGAACGCTCGCCAGAGATCCTCCGAATGAACCTACCGGAGTTCTAACTGCGTCGATTATTACGACATCCTTCATACGGTCCTCCTACTTTGTGCCCTTCTAATCATATTCTTAAAGATAGTTCACACTTTAACCACTCTGATATTTAACACAATTTGAGCCTTTTAAACAACCAGGGCTCTCCTGTGATCTTCGTTTTCAATCCGAAAGCAATTCATCCTGAATGGGCAGGTTCTTTTCTCGAAAGAATTTCAAGGCGCCGCGGTGAAGGGGGATTTTCAGCCCTGACATAGCCTTTTCGAGACTCAGATGACCGCACGCGGGGTGAATCCTCACCAGGTAATCCAGATTCGTAAAGATTGTTTTGGTTAGTTCGTAGACTACCTGGGCGTCCAGAGTGTTTGAAGTCAATAAGATGTTGTATTGTCCCAAGGTTGAGATTTCCTGATCCTGCCCCATGTAAGTACTGGCGGGGATTTTCATTCCTGTTGCATTAGGTATCGCTTCGCTGTTTAATGCAGATATATCAGCATCAGAAACTGAAAGGAATCTGAACAGCCCCTGATTCTGTTGCACAAAATGATTCACAATGGGCAATGGCAAGCCCCCGGCAAAGCTCAGGGCGTGCAGAGAGCCTGACTTCCAGGCTTCGATCAGTCCTATGTTGGACATTGGTTTGAGTTTTATGTCTCTTTTCGCCCCAGGATTCTCCTTCAGAAGTAGTTCCAGAATATATTTGACACTGCTGTCGGGTAAACCGGCTCCAACTGTCTGGCCCTCCAGGTCTTGAATCGATCCCGAGTTGAATCTTTCGGACCTTACGATCAGATGCAATAATTCCGGCCAAAGAACTGTAATTGCCCTTAACTGGGGCAATGGTCTGTCCTTGAACGGACCATTGCCTGAGAATGCTCCCAAAGCGAAGAATTCATCTGCAATTATAAGATCGGCGTCACCGATCCTGACTGCTTCAATGTTCTCTCGAGCTCCTTCGGTAATAGCTGCTGAGACACGAATTCCGAGAGTCTTGAGCCTGGTCGTCCAAAGCGATGCCAATCCGAGTCCAACCTGGTAATCAACACTACCCGGCAAACCTGTCGCCAGCAGCAGACTGATTCTCGCCGATCCGGCCCCACGCGCCCAAGCTGCGGAATCCTGCATAAACGCCAAGAATAGAATCAGGTACGTCAAACAGAGACAGGTTATATGTTTTAATTGATTTTTCATGTAGATTTTTGGGTGTTATCCTGTCGTCTTTTCCATGTATTAGGGCAACGACAGGTATTTATGCAACTTATTTATTGAACATATTAAAAGCATTAAGTAAAATGAACTCTGATAGACGGAACTGACTTAAAACCGGTTTCATTAATCCTGCGGCTGCCTGATTTCAGGAGTCATGCCGTGGCAATCAAAATTATTCATTTGAGGATCGTGGTCCATAATGCCGAGATTTTCTTCACCGAGCCCTTCATTCCATATTGTTAGATGGATCACTCTGACAGTGGTCTTGGGTCTAACATCATGCTGCGTTCTCTTGACTGAAGTTTGGGCCATCTCGGATAGAAGCGACGACGTGTCTCCCTTCGTGGGCAAGGATCCTGTTGAAGGCAGAATCCTGAATCTTCTTGCGGCAAAGAATGCTTCTGGTTCCAAGACGGTCAAGGCCCATCTTACCATTGAAAGTCATTTGTTCGAAATGACGAACCAGGAGCGTGTAAAGAATCGTCTCAAACCGTTGGCCCTTTCCGCCACCATGAATGAGCTTGCGGTCAAACATAGTTCCGATATGTGCGCAATCCATAGACTTGCGCATGAGTCAGACCTGTTTCCAATCGGCAGACGGAAATTTGCGGAAAGAATGAAGAGCATAGGTCTGGACTCCGGAGCGGAAAATATTGCCTATCACAGCCACACTGTAGATATCAGGGGTCTGGCAGGAAAAATTGTCGATGGGTGGATGAACAGCCCCAATCACAAGGGTAATATTCTGAGTGAAAGGTTCACTCTTGTCGGGTACGGCACGTCAGTTTGTAAAGATGGCATGATATATGTAACTCAACTGTTCACCGAAAAACCCGCACAAATGGGCAAGGGGACGGGGACACGGCATTGATTCCGGTTGTTTCTTCCACTGATATGTCCGTGGCCGAAAACCAGCAGGGCGTTTTATGACATTAGAGGAATTTTAACCATGTTCCGAAAAAGCTTCACTTGGCTATTGCTGATTCTTTTTCAGGCTGTCCTTTTGGGATGTTCATCCAATGTCGCTTCAGAAAAGCAGGCCGAAGGGATCAGCCGCCCCAAGATTTTAGAAGAGGATCTGGGCCCTGGGTCTGGGAGTCCCCTCACCACTCCGGCGTCTTCTCCCGTTATCACTCCCGGTCTGGAAAAACCTCCATCGGGGATTTCGGCCGGTCAACCGTCTGTGCTTCCCGGCGACCAGTCCGGCTCCACTAGAACGCCGAGAAGATTTCAGTGGAAAGATAGCAACTGACTTTCCTCGTGTTGTCTTTTTTTCTTGCATTCATCAGAACTTTTACCCGACTCTGGTGTCAAAAATCCAATATTTAATGTATTTTAGGTTTGTTCATATCAGCCGTTCCGGAAATGAGCTATTAAGCTGTCGGCTGATTTGTTCGGGATATGGCTTGTAGGAGTTTTAATTGATGTCCGATATTCTTTTTAGCGCACCTTTTTTGTTCATTTGCGCCACTAATTTTTGTCTATTCCTCGTAGTTTCGACCTGGTGTTTTCTTCCCCTGTTTGTCGTTGATCTTGGGGGAGCTACAGCCGACGCAGGACTCGTTATTGGTTCACTAGGCGTTACCTCCTTGGGTTCATTGCCCTTTATTGCCCCCTTAATTGACAAGTACGGCCGCAAATTTTTTATCCTTGCCGGCATCATCGTGGTAGGAATCTCTAACGCGTGCTTCCTTCTTTTTGATCGTTATTCCGAACTCATGATTCTGGTAAGACTCCTGCAGGGACTTGCCTTCGCCGCTTGTTTCAACGGATGCGCCACAAGCGTCGTAGATCTGTTGCCTAAGGATTTCAGAGGCCGGGGTATTGGACTCTACGGTATTTCAGGTTCATTGGCCGTTGCTATAGGGCCTTTTTTGGCAGAGCAGGTTTTATTGCGATACGGCTTTTCAGCTTATTTCTATCTTCTTGTTGCTTTTGGCATGCTGGGGGGGTTTTTCGCGTTGTTCATAACGGATTCGGCTAGAACCGGAATCAACCGGTCGAATTTGCCCGGCTTTTTCCCCACTGCATTTAGCGGCGGTCATCTGGGCATGATGACCCTTGCTGCTGTTTTTGGATCTGGCTTTGCCGCAATGAATACCTTCTTTCCGTTGCAGGCCAAGAATCTTCACTTGCAGGCTGGTCTGTTCTTCTCCTGTTATGGCGCCAGTCTCATTCTGGTTAGATTATTTCTGGGGAGTCTCGTTGATCGGATTGATCGCGACAAACTTATCTTTTCCTGTCTCGTCGCTTTTGGCTTTCTACTGATTTTTACCTCTCAGATCACACTTCTCAGTCAAACCTTATTTTTGGGCTCCTTTTTTGGTTTATGCCAAGGCCTGTCTTATCCTGCCATGATGGCTAAAATGGTAGACAAGTCTGATGAAAGCAACAGGGGTATTGTAGTTGCTTTATTTACCGGGTCATTCGGGGTAGGCCTGAATGTGTCGGTTCTGGCCTGGGGCTTGGTCGGTGACCTCAAAGGACTACCATTTATGTTTGCTCTGGGCGGGGTGGCCATGTTTGTTTGCTCTGCGCTCTTCTGGCTTCTGGTTTCACTCAGGGGACATTCCGTCGTTAAACGTAGCGTCTACTAAGGGATCACGACCTATTCATCTTCTGGTCGCCCTTTATTCGGATTGCCGGACACAACTCACAGTGGAACATTTCACTCACCTTCCCAGCCGTCGTTTTCCGATATTTTCGTTACAGAAACTTGGATTTGAATAATTTCGGCGGCCGCTTCGATTGACACAATCATGGATTCTTAAGTTGCGATCACAGCTTGCAGACTTGGCCCTCCACCTTGTGCGGGGCAGCCTGTATTTGGCTAGACTGAAGCGCCACTATAATCCCGGTGGAGTCGATTGATAAGGAGCGCGGAATGAACACAGGACTCTCAGGCCAAGCTGCTCCTTTGTAACCAGCATAAGCGCGGAACCAAAAGACAATTTTCAGGCGGGATATATTCGGAGTTTGCCCAACAGCATCAGGGAGAACAAAAAAAACCGGAAGATTCCTTCCGGCTTTTTCTGTTACGAATCTATGTATTTACCAGCACTTTGGCGGTGTGTATACATTGACTGGTGTGCACGGAACGGCTGCTGTCACATAAGCTGCGTCGCCGAGATCAACTGGGCAGCACTGCTCGCCGGCAGTAAGCTGACCGGTGAATAGCGGAGTGGCAACCAAGCCAACTGCTCTGAAGGGAACGCTAAGAGCAGCGTGAATCAAGCCAGGAACTAGCGGGGGCTCACAAGCCGGGGCTACCGGGCCCCTAAGTGTCACATCTTCGGGGCTTACTAAACAGGGAGATCCACCGCCGAATGTTGTGTTAGGGATACCAGGAACTGGCCAAGAGCTAACGGTGTAACCCCAGGACATCCCAAAACCGAGAGTAACCATCGCTAGGATTCCAAGAGTTACAACGGATTTTTTAACCATACCCTCATCCTCCTTTCATTAAAGACGTTCCAGTTTCAAACCGGACATCAATGTGTAACTTGTTTTAACGCTATTCAATGCGTTATATTTACTCAAAATCGTGACAAATGTCAAGCTGATTTTTTTGTCAGCGCGCCTGAACTCTTGATCAAGCAAGCCTTGAGTGGGCCGGAACTAACCGGCTCACAAAAGGCCGGCAAAGGACTACCAGAGGCCGCCGAATATTGTGGTCTCGCCTGAAAGCATGCCGGGAAACGCCATAAAAGCGCCACCCAAGCCACCACCGAATGCGCCGCCGCAGCCTGTGTTGGCGCTAGGCAGGCAACCATAAACACCGTCACAGCCACCGAACAGCATATCGAACGGTGTTGCGATAGCAGTCGCCAGTGAGGTCAGCACGCCAGGGTTGAAACCCTGTTTGGCCGGACCGCAGCCAGGCGGTGTGGGAGCGGGACAGGGACCCACTATTTTGCATTCCCATGTAGAAACTATTGTCTCTGCGGTCGTATCGGGAACATCAACCGGAACATACAGCGGCAGGCCCTTGTCACATGATGACCCACAGAATGCGAAAGCGCTACCTGCTACCATAACTGTCAGAGACAAAATTCCGAGAACGACCATAGTTCTCTTAACCATACCCTCATCCTCCTTTCATAAATCCTTGTCCAAAGGAAGCCTAAATACCAGATTTGGATAGCCTCCAAAAAATATAGCTCTGGATGTGTTTTAACTTTATTACAGAAATACCTCTTGTTGTCAACCCTTTTTTTAGCCCAGCAATACTATTGATTTTCACTTAAAGCCTGAACGTTTTGGGACGTAACATAGCTTTGCATAAATCTTTTTGTCAAGATAAAAATGAATTTCCGAACTAGACTGTTAGGTGCGCCACGTCCACGGTCCACGCTGTTTTTGCCTGAATTATCATCTGGGCCAGGGTAATTTGCAGGATTTGCCGAGCATCTATGGGACAAAGCCGATTTACTTCCATCGGCGCTTCATTTTCAGGGATTATTTCCGCAAATGGGAGCGCCGACATTTGGTTGATTCTTTGTGCGTTGTTCAGTATAGTGTCTTACGGTTCAGAGTCAATCTTGTTGTTGACTGTTCATTCTGTGAAGGGTTATAAACGGTTGATAATTAACTACGATATGGTCTGGATTTCATCATGCTGTTAAAAACGGGAGAGCTTCTGAGAAACATGTTGTCGCAGCTTTCCTACCGTAAAGATATCGGAAATCAAAAGGAGCCACAATTTATGTCAGGAGATAACGCCGCGGTTTTTTCTGGGGCCTCCAGGTATGTGCTGGACGAAGAGTTAGCCAAGATAGTCAACATATCCATGGCATTGGAAATGCCCCTCCTGCTGAAGGGTGAACCAGGAACGGGCAAGACAATGCTCGCACATGCCATAGCGGAATCTCTTTCGATGCCGTTGCTCGTGCTAAACGTCAAATCCAGCCTCAAGCTTATCGAAGCGCTGTATCAATACGACACTCTTACAAGACTTAATGACAGTCGCTTTGGAGATTCTTCGCGAGATGTCAGTAATATCGAGGAATACATCCGCATGGGGAAGATCGGTCAGGCATTCGTTTCAGAGATAAAGACTGTTCTACTGATAGATGAGATAGATAAGGCCGACACGGATTTTCAGGATGACATGCTTGATGTCCTTGACCAGATGGAATTCGACATAATGGAGATCGACAAAACCATCAAGGCAAAAACACGTCCGGTCATTATCATCACCTCGAACGCTAAGAAGGATTTGTCGGATCCTTTCCTGGGACGTTGCAATTTTCATCATATAGCGTTCCCGGACCAGGATATGATGAGACGAATCCTGAACGTCCATTTCCAGAATGTGGATCAGGAGCTGTTGGACATCTGTGTGCGCACGTTTTACAAGATACGCGACTTCCAGGGTATTGAAAAACGTCCGGCCACCCGTGAATTAATCAACTGGGTAAGGGCTTTGCGTGCGGACCCTGACTTTAGGCCAAAAGACCTTTTGCAGGCAAAAATACCGTTTCTTGGTATTCTGTTCAAAAAAAGCTCCGATTACCATCAGGCCACGCAGCAGACCAGAAGGTTGCGAGTATGACCTGGAATTTGGAATAAAAAATGTTTGTCGATTTCTTCTATATTCTAAGGGATTCCGGCGTCCCGGTTTCGCCGACTTCCTTTTTGCGTCTTCACCAGGCCTTGTCCGAAGGGCTGGTTTCCAATCTTGATGAATTCTATATTGCTGCCAGGACGTTACTGGTTAAAAGCGAAAGATTTTTTGATATCTACGACCGAGTGTTCGCTCATTTTTTCCGGGGAGCGGAACTACCGGACTTTAAGGGTCTCGAACTGGAGGCGGCGGCTCTTGAACTTCTGAATGAATGGCTCAAGAATCCGGAGGCGCTTGCCAATGCTTTAGGTATGTCCAAGGAACAGCTCAAGTCGATGAAACCCGAGGAGCTACTGAAATATTTCATGGATCGGCTTAAGGAACAGACGGGTGAACACCACGGGGGATCCAAATGGATAGGAACCGGTGGCACATCACCGGTGGGCCATTCCGGTTACCATCCCGGCGGCATGCGGGTCGGGGGGGTGTCGATGAACAAGTCTGCGGTAAAGGTCGCCATGGACAGACGCTATCGCGACTATTCTATAGAGACTCCTCTGACTCAGGCGCAGATGGGTGAAGCCCTGAAAAGGCTCAGGAGGATGGTTCCAGAGGGCCCAAAAGACAGGGTTAATGTTGATGAGACCATTTGGGCCACCACCAGGAACGCGGGTGAAATACAAATCGTCTTCGATCGAAGCCTCAGAGACAGGCTAAAAATTGTCCTCATGATAGATAACGGCGGATGGTCCATGGACCCGTACATTGAGGTAGTCCAGACCCTTTTTAATTATGCAAGAGCCCAGTTCAAGGACGTCAGGTCCTTTTACTTTCATAACACCATTTACGATTACGTCTGGGAAGACCCACCTCGACGATATAAGGCTCAAAAAGTGGAGGATTTCGCGTCATGGGATAAGGACACACGCCTGATAATCGTGGGGGACGCCAGTATGGCCCCTTACGAATTAATGGCTACCGATGGATCAATTCACATCGAAGAACGCAGTGGTCTGCCCAGTATTGACAGATTGCATTTGCTGGCGAAACTTTTTGCACGCAGCGCCTGGCTCAACCCAACTCCCAAGCGCATTTGGCCTATGACCCGCACAATTGGAGTCATTGCCTCCGTTTTTCCGATGTTCGAACTCACCCTGGATGGCTTGGAACGAGCCGTGACTCATCTAATGAGGAAAAACTAGTTTGCGCACGCGGTAAAAGCTCCATTTCCGTTCAGATGAATCGTTTTTTCACTGTAGTTGTTTTGCTCCGCTTTTAATAGGTATTGCGTTCCCATATCCCTTACGGTGTCTTCTAAAATCTCTTCAATTGATGTAGGCATTAATGGCCGACCTTGTTCAATCGGATAGTGAGCTTGATTTGGAAGCTGACAATGCCTTGGAAGAAATTAGCTCAAATAACAAAATATTTTAAGCCGGCAATGAAGACCCTCGCCATAGTGATGGCGATCATGACTTTTATAGCCGCCGGTGTTGTAGTTTGGGCTTTCGAGGTGAGACTCAGGAATTTCCCAATCTATATTTACGCTGCTCCCACCAGAATTAGCGTTGGCGAGGACATAACAAATCTCGAAGTTGCTGATAGACTCAGTCGTCTCGGTTACACGCGCACATCATCGGGATCCGTAAACCTTGGGGAATGGAGACAATCTGAGTGGTCGATGACAATCAACTTCCGAAGGCCTCCCATAGCTGGTTACCGAATAATACAGGGGCCGGTCAACATTAGCCTCGAGGCCAACAGAATCAAAGACATCAGGCTGATGCGGTCTCAGCAGCAAACTGCGGACATATTGCTGGAACCAGAAATTTTGATAGTCCTTCCGGCTAAAGGCTTTCCGCCCGAGTTGTGCCGTTTCACACCCATTGCGCACATCCCCTCCATGCTGATCGATGCAATAGTTCTGACGGAAGATTCCAATTTTTTTTCTCACCACGGCATAGACTGGGCTTCGTTGATGATCGCAATCAGGTCCAACATCGAAGCCGGTCGTTACGTCCAGGGGGCCAGTACAATTACGCAGCAGCTCGTAAAGATGACGCTGCTCAGCAACGAAAAGACCATTTTTAGAAAAATCAATGAAATAGTCCTGTCTTTGGTGGCCGATGCCATCTACAGCAAGGACAGGATTCTGGAAGCATATCTAAATCGTGTTTATTTCGGCCAGTTGGGAGCGTTTCCGATTCACGGAGCGCATGAAGCGGCCAGCGAATTGTTGGGAAAATCCCTTGGAGAGCTTGACGCGTCGGATTGCGCTTTGTTAGCGGCCATAATACGCGCTCCCAATGTAATAAACCCGTTTCGCCATCCTGACCGGGCCACAGCGCGTCGGAACATCGTCCTGGGATTGCTGTTAAAAAACGGAAAGATTTCGAGGGACGCTTATGATGAGGCGCTGTCGAAACCCGTTACCATGCAGAGACCTGGGGCTGTCCCGGTAAAGGTCCCTAACTTGATTGATTTTCTGGCGTCATCAGAAGCGATGTCTCAGGCCGCGTCAGCAAATACAGACCGTTTTCTGGTGACAACCATAGACCCTTTGTTTCAGTTGAGAATGGATACCGGGCTGAGAAAATTTTCTGATCCATCAGTTAACGCGCAAGCTCTTGTGATGACTCCTGAGAGCGGAGCCGTCATGGCAATTTATTCTCCCCTTCATCATGGGACAGATAGCCACCTGGGGACACTTGACCTTTTCGCTCCATTTCTTCTGGTTCCGGCCTTTTCTACGGACAAGAAAAGCGCGCCCAAATACGCTTTGACATCACAGATATTTCTCGGGGATTCGAGCGATGAAAACGCATCGGTGCTGGAGTCTTTCCGCTCAAACAGGATTGCGCTCACATCAAAAATGACCAAATCTCTCGGGGCCGATGTTGTTTTCGAAATGCTGAGAGAAATAGGCGTTAAGGTAGACCTGAAATCAAATGGTGAACTGATTATCGGAGCCGTTGATATAAACAGGTTGGCCAGGATTTATTCAATTCTGGCCAACGTCGGTGAAGTTTCAGAGCCTTCACTCATTTATCGTCCTCCCCACCTTGACAAGTCAGACGTTAAATCAGGAAGAAAACAATTTCTAAATCCCTCTGCAATCTATCTGGTCAATCACATGTTAAAAAAAGTCCAGGGAATTGGGGATGGAGATGATTTTGTTCAAAACCTCAGCCTTATTCCATCCAGGTTCGTGTCTGTGGATTCGGGAGGAACATGGGGCATAATTTATAACTCAGTGGGATTAATGGTCTTGAGACTAAATGGAACAGTCAGGGATCAGACGAAAGTTTTCGGGCTAATGGACCAAATTATGGAGCCGCTGTTGGCAAGGAACTCTGCTCCACTTGTGCCGGCCGGAATTTTGTTCCGGAAGATCTGCTCCGACTCAGGTCTCAAGGCCACGTCCATGTGCTCGAAAATATCCCACGAGCCCTTCGTCTCTGGCACTCAACCTACTGAATGGTGTCCATTGAGACACGAATTGGACACCAAAAAGACTCCGAAAATAAAGGCTCGGTGAACTCACGGCCTTGATTTTGAGAGCGCCTTATTTGCAACAGGTCATAAACAAATTTAACAGGAGGTAAAATTGGACAAATTCCAGGAAAGCCACATGAACTTGATGATTGAGACGGCAGTGCAGGAGCTTCGTAAACATCGTTTTGACGCCCACTTCTTCCAAACAAGGGATTCGCTTCTGAAATTCATAATGGACAACTCACAGGACATAACTACGGTTGGAGTTGCAGGCACTCACACCGTTAGGGCGTTAGGCGTAGTGACCATGCTGGAAGACGCGGGAAAAACAGTTTATGACCATTGGAGATTCAAGCCGGGTGATCCGGAGGAACTGGCATGCAGGAAGAAACAACTTACCTGTGACCTCTTTGTCACCTCGGCCAACGCCGTCACCATGACTGGCGAAATAGTAAACAAGGATGGATGCGGCAACAGGATCAATGCCATGACCTTTGGGCCCAAAAGGGTTATCGTTGTTGTAGGACGCAACAAGCTGGTCACCGATCTGGACGCTGCATTGACGCGTATAGAGGAGGTAGCCGCCCCGACCAGAGCCATTAGTCTAAACAGGAAGACCCCTTGCGTAAAAACAGCCCAATGTATGGACTGTGATAGTCCGGAGCGAATCTGCAACATCACCAGCATCATTCACAGGCGTCCAATGATGACCGACCTCAAGGTGGCCATCATTGCTGAAGACCTGGGCTACTAAAATGTTTATCGAGGTTATTGCCCCTAACAGGATCGATCTGGCCGGAGGCACCACGGATCTTTACCCCGTGTACTTGTTCATGGATGGTGGGTTTACGGTCAACGCGTCCATATCTGTCAAGAGTGTCACCAGCCTTCAGACACTGGAAGTTCCTGAAATCAGGATAAGCTCGGTGGACCTGGGAGAAACCGCTGTCTTGGGACTGCATGATGATTGTGAACCAAAAGGGCCCCTGGCCCTGGTCATGAAAACTCTCAAAGCATTTCCACCGGGATGTGGTCTGGAAATCGTCACCAAAAACGACGCTCCACCAGGCTCGGGACTTGGAGCTTCCAGCGCGCTGATCATTTCTCTGATCCTAGGTTTGGAGAAAATCAGGAGAGATAGTTGGTCTAAGACTCAGATCATACATTATGCCGCAGATGTGGAGACTGGCCTCATAGGGGTTCCTGCGGGAAAACAGGATCATGTCGCAGCCTTATACGGTGGTGTCTCATACATAGAGTTCGGTTTCACCGGCTTCCTGCGTCAGGGATGCCCGAATCCCGAGGTCGTAAACAGGGTTCTTGAAGAAATGATTGTCCTGTCCTACACCGGTGAGGGCCGTTTCTCGGGAAT
>CAZGVM010000089.1:0-13131 GCA_964528855.1 uncultured Desulfomonile sp.
AGTGTTTCGGGCTTGCCCAGGAATTCAATTATTTTCTCTACCAGAATCCCCGAAACCAATTCAGAATCCAGTGTTATGACTGCGGCGCCACGTTCCTGGAGTGAGCTGGCGTTATGAAGCTGATGATCCTTGATCGCATAGGGGTAGGGGACGAGTATAGCGGGCTTGCCCAGGGCCGTGAGTTCGGCAAGGGCGCCGGCGCCGCTACGGCAAATTGTCAGGTCCGCCCATTTGTAATACGGGCCGATGTCATCTATGAATTCGAGGACCTCAGCCTCAATGTCGGCGTCAAGGTACGCTTTTCTTACTTCTTCAGCCGCCCCTTTACCCGTTTGGTGGCGTACTGCAAGTCGGTCAGCGTAAGGTTTTAATTGTTCAACTCCTGAAATCATAGCCTGATTTATGCTTCTGGCTCCTAAAGACCCGCCGAAAATAAGCAGCTTGAATTTGTCCGAGGTCTTGTCAGGCAATGAAGTCAGTAATTCCTCACGAATAGGGTTTCCCATCAACATGGTTTTTTCAGGATCGGTGACCGGGGCGGTGTTCTCCCATGAGATGAAGATTCTGTCCACGAATCTGGCCAGCAATTTATTGGTAAGCCCCATGACGGAATTCTGTTCCTGTATCGCAGTGTGAACGCCCAATATGTTTGCGGCGGCTAACGTGGGGCCTGAAGCATAACCGCCCACGCCTAGAACGAAGTCCGGCTTGAAATCCTTGATTATTCCGACAGACTGGTATAACCCTCGTGGAATGTCTCCAATAGCCTTGACTTTGTTCAACAGACCTTTTCCCAGTATGCCTCGGGCCTGAATGAATTTTATGGGAAATTCGGTCTGGGGGATGATTCTGGCTTCTATGCCCTGTTTGACTCCCACAAACAGGACGCTACCATCAGGGTGTTCGCTCTTGAAGGCCCTCGCAATTGCCAAGGCAGGAAATAGATGACCTCCGGTTCCTCCGCCGGCAATCAGCAGTCGCATGTGGCCCCGTCCTTTTTTTCCTGTCTTTCGGCTCCGCTTACGGACATTAGAATTCCAATTCCCGCCAGATTCACAATCATGGAAGTTCCACCGAGTGAAATGAGAGGCAGCGGCAATCCTTTGGTCGGAAGAAGACCCATGGCGACGGCCATGTTCAAGAGAGCCTGAAGACCAATGAGAGATGTTATTCCGAACGCAAGATACTTGTTGAAAGGGTCCTGACTCCTGACAGATATCATGAAACCCTTGAAGATCAGCGCACAGAAAAGGATTATGACTGAAAGCGTTCCCAAAAGACCCAATTCCTCGCCGATCACCGAGAAGATGAAGTCGGACTGAGGCTGAGGCAGGTAGAAGAGTTTCTGGATACCCTTACCGACTCCGGCGCCCCAGACTCCGCCACAGCCAAAGGCCACAAGGCTCTGAATTATCTGAAAACCGGAGCTTAGCGGATCGCTCCAAGGATCAAGAAAACTCTTGAGCCGTGACAGTCGATATTGTGCGCTCATGCCAACATGAACCAGGAAAGGAAGGAGCAGCACGAAACAGCCTGCCAGATGCCGGATTCTCACACCGGCAACGAACATCATCAAAAAACCGACGGTGGTTATGATGACCGCTGATCCGAAATCCGGCTGTAACAAAAGCAGCAATACGACCAGACCTATTATCAGCATGTGGGGTATAAATCCGACAGTGAAGACTCGAACCCCTTCGCCCTTTTTAGCGAGGGATTGAGCGAAAAATATTATCAGGGCGTATTTAATAAGCTCGGATGGCTGCAGGAAAAATCCCGCTGGCATCCTTATCCATCGTCTGGATCCTCCCAGTTCGACCCCGACACCCGGCACAAAGACAAGAGCCATCAAAAGCAGGCCTATGACAATGACCACGGCGGCGCTGTCTCTCCAGAACCGGGGATTCATCCTGGAAAAGACAAACATGAAAACCAGACCGATCAGCATCGATATTCCCTGACGCTTCGTATAGTAAAAGCCGTCGTTGAATTTCCCTGACGCGATCATATAACCCGCTGATGTGACCATCACTATTCCAACGGCCAGAATGGTGAATGTTATGGCCAGAATAGCAGGGTCACTGCCTGATCTAGTACCAAAAAAATTGGCCGCTCTTGTTTCTGCTGAGGCCTGGCTCATGAAAATCCTCTGAATTAAAAACTCAAGACACGTCCGAAACAGAAGTTAACCGGTGTGTCAGTTGTGGAGTCGGCGCTCTTCCTCCGGGCGGATATTCTGTTGCAGGACTTATACTCGACTGAATCGGGAAAGCGGCCCGGCAACTTGTCACAAGCAATGATTCCCTGTTTGCGGTTCATTCGTCTCCCCTGATTTGACTTGCATGAGGAAATTCTGGTCATGACGCCTCCATGATTATCTAAGTTTGAGAGTGCTCATTGCTATGAGCGCAAAGAAGATCGAGATAATCCAGAACCGGACTATTACTTTTGGCTCGGCCCATCCCTTGAGTTCGAAATGGTGATGGATAGGGGCCATGTTGAAAATCCGTTTTCCTGTGGTCTTGAATGAGGCCACCTGTAAAATTACGGACATGGCCTCTATCACAAAAACTCCACCGGCAATGGCCAGGAGTATTTCGTGTTTTGTCACTACAGCCACCGCTCCCAGCAGTCCACCGAGCGACAGTGAGCCGACATCGCCCATGAAGACCTCGGCCGGGTAAGCGTTATACCACAGAAATCCCATACCCGCGCCCAGCATGGCGCCGCAAACTACGCAAAGCTCACCTGATCCTGGCACGTATGGCACCTGCAGGTATTGCGCAAGTTTCAAGTGACCAGATATATAAGCGAAAATGAGATAAGTAGCCCCACATATCATCACGGGGCCAATCGCCAGACCGTCCAGACCGTCCGTCAGGTTTACAGCGTTGGAAGCCCCTGCAATGACCAAAGCGGCAAAGGGAATGTACCAGAAACCCAGGTCAGGGATTACATTCTTGAAGAAAGGAACGGCCAGAGTTGTTTTAAAGACGGGGTCCATCCACAGTACGAAGCCGACTGTCGCGCCTATTACAAGCTGAAGTCCAAGCTTGTGTCTGGCGCTCAATCCTTTGTGGTTTCGGTGAACGACCTTGAGGTAATCGTCTAGAAAACCTACTGCTCCATAACCAAGGGTTACTCCAAGAACAATCCAAACGTAAATGTTGTCCAGCCTGGCCCATAGCAGGCAGGAAAAAGTGAGGGCAAAAAGGATCAACAAACCGCCCATGGTAGGAGTGCCGGTTTTCCCGAGGTGAGATTTCGGGCCGTCATCACGAACCATCTGTCCTATCTGGAATTCCCTCAAATAATCAATTAGCGGCTTGCCCAGCAAGAAACTTATCATTAACGCCGTGAGGGTCGCCATGATCGCTCGGAACGAAATGTATTTGAATACATTAAATAATATGCTGTTGGCGCCCAGCGGATAGAGTAAATGGTAAAGCATCGACTATATCTCCTCTAATATCCGGTTTGCTATTTGCTCCATCTTCATGGATCTAGACGCTTTAACCAATATTCTGTCATAGGCGCCTATTTCACTGCTTATGGCTTCCCAGGCAGTTTCTTTGTCTTTGAACAGGCTCAATTCCCCTGATGAGTCGTTCAATTCTCGAAAACCCGTTGCAAAGGCTTCTGAAGAGGATCCGATGAATACTACCCTTTCTATGTTGAGAGAGGCTGCGCATTTCCCGATCTCACCGTGAAGCTCATCAGAGAGAGCGCCGAGTTCCATCATGTCTCCGAGGATGGCCAGTTTTCGGAAAGCTTTGCCGGATTCGTCAAGTGTCTCCAAAGCGGCTTTCATCGATTGTGGATTAGCGTTGTAATAGTCCTTGAAGAGAATCCGGTCGCCATTCAGCTTAACCGTTTCCATTCGCCAGGACGGCGCTTCGAGGCTTTCGAGTCCCACTGCGACCTCGTCCAGTTTGGCGCCGAGGTTCAGACAGGCGGCCGCAGCCGCAAGAGCGTTTGCCACATTGTGTCTTCCAGGCACACGGATGACAATTTCACTCGAGCCCCACGGACACTCCATGAAAAAGCTCGTCACGTCCTCGGTTGTTATATTTGACGCTCTGAAATCTCCTCCGGCAATGCCGAATGTGAAAAGTTGGGCCCGACACTGATCGAACAGATTTTCTAATTCGGGAACGCCGAACGGCACAACTCCGGCTTTTGACGCGGCCTGGACCATTTTGAATTTTTCTTTTGCCACTGTGGCGATGTCTATCAGGCCTTCGAGATGGACCGGACCGATAGTGGAAATGACGGCGACATCCGGAGCGGCGGCTTTGGCAAGCAGATCCATTTCACCGACATGGTTGACGCCAGCCTCGACCACGACTGCGCCGTATTCCGATGAAATGGAAAGCACTGTCATTGGAAGGCCTATCAGGTTGTTCAGGTTGCCTTTTGTAGCTAATGTCGTCTTTGAGAGCGACAGGATGGAGGCGATCATTTCCTTGACCGTCGTTTTGCCGGAGGAGCCTGTGACAGCGATTAGGGGTATCGGAAACAATTTACGGTGGGTTGATGCAAGGTCGGTCAACGAACGGAGGGTGTCCTGCACTTTGATCAGGACATGATCAGAAAAGTCTTTTATCAATTCATTTGAAAAGTCGCTATCGACGAGGCTGCCCCTGGCGCCGGCCTTGAAAGCCGGAATCACATAATCAGATCCGTTGAAATTATCACCTCTGAGAGGAACAAACATATCGCCGGTTTTTATATCCCTGGAATCGGTCGAAATGCCTGAAAAAACCATTTCAGCGTCTCCCTGAATAACTGCGCCGTTGCACGCTGAACATATTTCACAGGCATTGTATTTTAGTTTATCTGCTCGCATGAAATTCAGTCCATATCCCCAACTTGTTAAAATACTATGCTATTAGAGCATCTAACGCCTCACGAAGCTCCTGCGCGTCGTCGAAGGGGTATCTCACCCCATTGATCTCCTGATATGTCTCATGACCTTTTCCCGCGACCAGAAGAGTGTCATCCTCTTTTAGCCGGGTGACTATCCAGTTTATGGCCTGTCGACGGTCGGGAATGACCACATAAGAGCCGGATTCCAGCTCATGGACTTCACCGTTGATTCCGGCCGACCTGAAGCCCACTTTTTTCAGACCCGGTTCTATTTGACGGATTATTTCGATGGAGTCTTCCGTCCGCGGATTGTCCGAGGTTATCACCACAAAATCACTGGCCAAAGCAGCCTGTTCGCCCATCAACGGGCGTTTGGTCCTGTCTCTGTCTCCGCCACAACCGAACAAGGTAATAATTCTTCCCGGGCACGATTTTGTTAACGCATCGAGCACATTGGTCAGAGCATTTGGCGTGTGGGCATAATCAACGAATACGTGACCTTTGTCGGATTCTATTCTCTGCAGCCTTCCGGGGGCCACCTTCAAATTGCTGATTCCCTCTTTGATGGACTCTTCAGAAAAACCGAGGACAGTCGAAACGGCCACCGCCGCCATTATGTTGGAAAGATTGAAAGACCCGGTCAGGGATGAAGCGATTTCTATTGTCCCTCGAGGAGTTGATATCGATCCTGAAATACCTTCGGCCCGTATCTCAATGTTTATAGGGTGAAAATCAGCGGCATGGGAGGAACCGAATGAAAAACGGGCCAGTCCGTCAGGTTCGGACAACAGTCTTGCCCCATATATGTCATCGCTGTTTATGATCGCGGTCCTTTTCGGTTTTGTGGAAGCGGGCAACAATCTGGAGAAGAGCAGCCTCTTGGCCTGATAGTAATCCTCCATGTCCTTGTGGTAATCCAGATGATCCTGGGTGAGATTGGTGAACACGCCCACATCGAACTGGCAGCCGTTCAGCCGTTCCAGGCTGAGACCATGCGATGAAACTTCCATAAAAACATCTGTAACGCCTGAATTACGCATGTCCCGGAGCATTCCGTGCAAGTCCGAGGATTCTGGTGTGGTGTTGGAAGCTGGGATTTCGCGATCCGACCATCTGTAAGAGATTGTCCCGACCACTCCTGGAATACGTCCGGCAGCCTTTGTGATTGATTCAAGAAGATAAGTCAGCGTCGTCTTGCCATTGGTGCCTGTTATACCCACGAGAGTAAGCTCGCTGCTCGGTTGACCGTACACTGCGGACGAAAGTTCGCCCAGAATGGCTCTCGTGTCGGGGACTTGCGCCCAGGGGATTGATTCAATCGGAAAATCCCTGTATGGCTCCTTCTGGGCTACAATTGCGGCCACGCCCTTTTGAATGGCCAACCCGATGAAGTCATGTCCATCCGATTTTTCGCCCGGAATGGCCACAAATATAAGTCCTGTGTCCACTTTCCTGCTGTCATGCGTTACACCGCTCACTCTGATTGCGGGATTTCCGTGGATGACGCAGTCGTTAAGGCCTTTTACGGCGTCTTTAAAAAGTATTGTCATGGATTCCTTCCCGCAAACACCACATGAACACTTGCGCCTTCCTTGATGAGAGTTCCCGGCTTCGGTTTCTGTGAGACAACCATTCCGAAACCTTCCATTGAAACATCCGCTTTAATGGTGTTCAAAGCGTCCAGGGCCTGTCTCATGTCCAGTCCCTTGAGGTCCGGGGTAAACCATTCCCCGGCATTGGGACCCGCAGTCATGGAAACAGTTTTCTCGGGCGCAGAAGCGGGATTGGACCATTCTCCCCGGGAAGCGATTATGGAATTGGTGTTAACAGGGGTCTGGCTTCCGCAAAGAGCCAGGATACCCTCGGCCATACGCTTGAAAACAGGAGCGGCTACTTTACCACCAGTGCGATCTTTGTAAACACGCGGCTCATCAATCATGACCAGGATTGCCAGCCTCGGCTTCACCCCCATCATGGCGCCGATAAATGACATAACGTAACGATCCTTGGAGTAGCCTCCGCTGGGGTCCGCTTTCTGAGCGGTTCCGGTCTTACCGATTACGTCGGCCCCTTTAACGAACGCCGCTTTTGCCGTGCCTACAGTGACTGCCTTGCGCAGAATCCTTGCAACCTGATCAGAGGTTTGTTGGCGGATCACCCGTCTCTGAACACGCGGCTGAAGATCCAGAACCGTCTCACCAACGTGGTTGGTTATCTTTGCGGTAATGTGAGGCCAGTAATAATTACCTCCGTTTACAACGGCGCTGAACGCGCTGATCAATTGCATGGGGCTCACACTTACACCCTGACCGAAAGCTATGGTGGCTTTAGTCAGAGCTGACCACTTTTCCGGCGGCGGTAGCAGGCCGTTTCTTTCGCCCGGGAAATCCACATTCGTGACGCTCCCAAATCCAAAATCCGTCAATAAGCGGTAAAAATCCTTTTTGGTGAGTTTGTCGGAGAGCTTGACAGCGCCGATGTTACTTGACTGCGAAATGACGTCCTCAAATGACAATGTCTTGTGAGGCGTGACATCATGAATTTCAGCGCCGTTATATTTCATCAAACCGTTGTGACAGAATATTGTCTCACCATCGGCGACTTTGTTCAATTCCAGGAGGGTGGCGGCGAGGAACACCTTGAAAGTTGATCCCGGCTCAAACGTGTCTGCCACCGCCCTGTTCCTTCTATTGGCTGGAGCGGCCTCATGTGAGGTGTTCAGGTTAAAGGTCGGCCTGATAGCAAGCGCCAGTATCTCGCCTGTGTCTATGTCCATGACGATGGCCTGGGCGCTTTTGGCCTGTTCCTGACGAACAGCCTCATCCAGCTCCTTTTCAACTATGTGCTGAATGTTTCTGTCCAGCGTCAGATAGATGTCGTTTCTTACAGGGGACACTCCCATCAGGTTGAACATCACGGGTCTTCCGAGAGCGTCTTTCTGACCGGTCACCGGGATTGGTTCGGTCTTGAGATAATCGTCATAATAGAGTTCAATTCCCTCAAGTCCTTTCGAGTCCATCCCGGCGAAACCGACTGCGTGGGCGGCAAATTTTTTCAACGGATAAAATCTGGAATATTCAGAACCGATGAATATTCCATCAAGGTCCGCCTTCTTGACTTTCTCCGCCACATAAGGAGAGACTCTGCGCTTTATCCAGACAAAAGGCCGATCCTCACTGAGTTTCGACTTGACCTCTCTTGGGTCCATGTCAAGGAGTTCGGCCAGTTTCTGGGACGCGTCATCTCTCTCCTGGTTTGAGATTTTGCGAGGTCTGGCGTAAATCGAGTTCACCTCTAGGCTGGCCGCCAACGGTTCTCCAGACCTGTCCAGTATCATCCCCCTTCTGGATTCCAGGGTAATGACACGGGTCCGTTGCTTCTCCGCTTTTTTCTGGAGGGTTTCCGATTCCGTGACAGTGAGCTTGTAAGCTCTCAGCATCAACAGGGAAGCGCCGACGGCAAAAACCATCGCCACTGTCACGATTCGGAACACCACCCAGTTTGTCTGTTTTTTGTCACGGGACATGAATTACCCTGCCTATCGCCGGAAAACGCAAACCCTGCCTGACGGCCTTTTTTTCCAATTCCTGCGGTGACTCCAGGCTTGCTATCTCCAGCAACAATTCACGCTTCCTGTTCTTGAGTTCCTTGTTCCTGTTTTCAAGTGTTGAAATCTCATAGCCCACTTGCACTATCTTCATGCGATTCCAGACATAGAAGAACCCGATTAACAATGCCACAATCAATGCGCTCACACCCAGCAAAGCCACGCCGCGCCTCAAGGCATCGGACAATCGGAAAAAGGCGTAGAAAGAATGTTTGGTGTTTTCCAGCGCTGAGCCCATTTTAATGAGATATCCCCATCAAGGATTCTGTTCCTTGTCAATAAAGGTCAGGCAATGGCCTCTATAGCCCGTAATCTGGCTGATCTGGCCCTTGGGTTTGATCTCGCCTCTTCATTCGTCGGTCTGATTGGTTTGGGTGTCACGATTCGTAGCGTCGTAGAGTATTTGGACATCTCACGGAAAGCAATTTTTACCAGCCTGTCCTCGAGTGAATGGTATGAAACAACGCATAAACGGGCGCCGATGTTGAGTAGTCCGGGTAAATTTTCAAGGGCGGTTTTCAGGTTGTCGAGTTCACGGTTCACCATTATTCTCAATCCCTGAAAGGTCCTGGTCGCCGGATGAATTTTTCCGCGGCGTCCCGGAATAACCCTCGCCGCCAAATCCGCAAGGTCCGAGGTAGTTTTCAGCCTCCCTTTCCTGGACTCTTCAACTATCGCTCTGGCTATTCTCGAGGCAAAGCGCTCCTCTCCGAATTCTCGAAGAACTTTTTCGAGGTTAGACGTCTTGATTGTTTTCAGCATTTCCAGCAAGGTTAATCCCGACTCCGTGTCAAAGCGCATGTCTAGCGGTCCGTCAAATCTGAAACTGAACCCTCGCTCAGGATCGTCAATCTGGGTGGATGAAAGCCCCAAATCAAGCGCTATTCCGTCTAATCCGACTATACCCAGATCTGCGAGCGATTCAGGGGCGTCATGATAACCGCAATGAACAGGCCTGAAACGGTTTCCAAATTCCGAAAGACTTATCGAAGCGCCATCAATGGCCGACTTGTCCACGTCAAAGCCATACACTATGCCAGTTGGAGATGATTCTCTTAATAACGCCATAGAATAGCCGCCATAACCTAAAGTTCCGTCTAGATATATGCCGCCGTCAACCGGCTTTAAGAGTTCGATCACTTCATCCAGTAGAGCTGGAACATGCAAGGCTTTTCTCCATACGGTCCGACTAGTCAAAGGCAGTTGGAAAAGCAGTCTGGAGCATCGGCAAAGGTGGATTCTGCGGCCTTAAAACCAAGCCCCAAACGGAAGTGTTTTGCTTTTAAAAGGAGCCTTCGGACGCGTAAACATTCAGACGCACGAAGGTCCGTTATAAAGAGATTATAGGCTCTAAAGGCGCTTGTCAAGCTATTTTTAGCTTGATATATTTGCATGTTAAATGTTATAATTAAAGTTTTAATTTATATTGTTTGACTGTTCGTAAGTCCTCCAGAGCATGTTTCCGATTTGACATGATTCATGTCGATCGTTGATAGTTAATACATCTTGGGTCTTGACTTGACGCATGATGTCCAAGTATACTTAGGGAATGCCGAAGTGGTGGAACCTGGTAGACACACCATCTTGAGGGGGTGGCGGGCGAAAGCTCGTGCCGGTTCGAGTCCGGCCTTCGGCACCATTAGAGTAAATACAAGCCCGACGTTGAGTTGGGCTTTTTTTGTTGTCCTTCGGTTCTGTATGGCGAGGGCAAGACAATGGTTTTGAGAGCGCATTCCAGACTGGAAGTTCTTGGGTGGCCTTTTGCATTGAATCTTTATTTGGGCCGCTTGAACAGATAAAACCAATTCAGGGGACGAAATGACACAATTGATGAAACTGTTGAGCTGGAACGTCAATGGCATAAGGGCCGTCCAGAAAAAGGGCTTTCTGGAGTGGCTCAAGACGGAATCGCCGGATATCCTGTGCATACAGGAAACCAAGGCCTCCCCGGAGCAGTTGTCCAAAGAGATGCTTGAGCCTGAAGGTTACAGGACTTACTGGAGTTCGGCCGAGAGAAAGGGCTACAGTGGTGTTTCGGTATTCAGCAAAGTAGAGCCGAGGTTTGTTGAAACGAGTATGGGAAAACCGGAATTCGACGGAGAGGGCCGCATAATTCGCATGGATTACGGCGCTTTTGAGTTGTTCAATATCTATTTCCCCAACGGCAAGAGCGGTAAAGAGCGCCTTGATTACAAGATGTCTTTTTATAACGAATTCTTGGACTGGATAGAAGGCATTCGAAAAAACAACCCGAACATTATCTTTGTGGGGGACGTGAACACGGCGCACAACGAAATAGATCTGGCCAGACCAAAGGAAAACTCCAAAGTCTCCGGGTTTCTTCCGATCGAGCGGGAGTGGATGGATAAAGCTATCGCCTCAGGTTATGTGGACACTTTCCGACAATTGAACGGCGATGTGGTTCAGTATAGCTGGTGGGACATGAAGACCGGGGCGCGGCAAAGAAACATCGGCTGGCGCATAGACTATGTCTTTGTAAGTGAGGAGATGGCGCCATCAATTAAAAAAGCTTTTATAATGACCGATGTGATGGGCTCGGACCATTGCCCCGTCGGCATCGAATTTCAGACCGCCCAGTAATAGAGAGTTTCGTGGAAGTTCGATTTTTTCCAACGAGGCAGATCGCCCTGATTCTGCCGTCAATTGACTCCTCAAAAGAAACAACCGAAAAATTGAGACATGACAAAAAAGGTTACAGACCCGGTCTGTAACCTTTGAACACTTACCGTAGCGGGGGAGGATTTGACCCTCTATACCCATGGTGTGGTAATAAGAAGGCCCTTCTCAAAGGTTACTACCGACAACAATGTACTACTGGGACACCTTTCCGTAGTTTGAACAGATTTATGAATATCTAACAAATTCAGAAAATAAAACTAACACTTAGGGAGTATCGGATATAGAAGCCAGTTTGCAAGATTGGCATAGGTAAGGTTTTACCATTATTGGGTGCAGTTCGATCTTCAAAAATCATAAAGAACAGTTCCCAATCATACTGTTAGACAAGGGAAAGGAGGAAAGGGAATGTCCATTTTTCATCACATCGGGCTAGAGCAAATACAACTGGATACAGCCCAAACACCCATGAATCCTCGCGAGAAACACGAAAGTCAGTTACTTCAAGAGTTGCAGGAGATGTTTACTCATTGCAGCGTGACAGAAATCTGTAACACCAGATGTGGGAGTGACTGGCATCGTTTCTGCGCACAGGGAGAATGCCTATATTTTCAGGCGATGTTAGAAGAATCTGACTCTAAAGCTGAACTAACATTTGTAAACAATCTGCAACAGGACAACGCGTTTGAATCCTGGCAATTGAAGAATACCAACGGTTTTTATGCTGCGTCCAAGGAACTTTTTGCAAAATTACCTGAGCAAAAACGATCAAGCCCCTGGCTGAATGAAGTCAAGTGAAATGCGGGAGTGAGTCTATGAATAAACAGGATCTCTTGTTTTCAATTGAGGCCTACTGTGACGAGTGCGCCGGATTCCAAGCATACGGGATGAAGTGTAAAAACACGTCGTGCTTACTCTGGCTGTTGAGATCAAGAAGAGTTTTTTGTCAGGAAATATCGTTTGAGCAGATCCTTCATCGAGTGAAACGATTCTGTGCAAAGTGTGCCAGTTCAGGACGGTCGAATTGTGAACAGAATTTCTGTCATTTCGCAATCATAAACTACAAGAAGGCGGGATGAGGAATGGCTCTGACATAAACTCACTACAGTCATTTATGGAACAAAAGCAAAAATACAAGGGTAGGATGTTGAAAACAGTCAACTTTGTAGTAGATCGTGAGATAGCAACTTTTTACGATCCCGGAACATTCGCTCCATGTGACAGTGATCATCCGGGAGACAATTCTCGTCATAAACTCATCAAGCAGCAGAGAAGAGCAATTCCCTCAAACACAGATGATTTGAAAATAGTGCACAATCTGAACAGGTTGGATCAGCTCACAATGAAGTTTGGTGACCCAGACCGGCACGATGAACTCCTTTGGGATGTCCAACAAGGAATAATGAAGAGACTGGATATTTGGCTGGCTCTCAGAGGAATTAACAGTAGCCGATGCAGCATAGTCAGATTCTCAGAAATCTATTTAACATTCATTTATGGAATAAAGCACGAAAGGCCGGTTACCCTGAAGAACGCATTAGGCCCCACCCTGTACGCATTCATGTTCCACCATTTGTTCCGAGACGACTACGTAAATGACAGTGAAAGAACGCTTTGTCCGTCAGCAATCCGGATGTTGTATCTTTTTTTGCACGAGAAATGTTATATGAGCGATTCGGACCAAAATATGTTGGCATTGATAGACAAGATTGAACCATGCTTTTTGCATCTACTCAGAGAGACGAACTGATACATCACAATGTTAGAAATTGATTCACGCGTCAAAATGTTTTACTCAAAAGTATAATATGTTGATAGGCTGATTCAAACCAGTTCATTAGCTCTTAGGAGAAGCGACTTTTCTCCCGTCAGAGCCTGCATATCCACAGTTCGTGACCGACACTTGTTGTTGGATCAGGTTCGATTCTCTTTTATCAAACCGTCATCGATTTTGGAACTGAGAAAAAAACTCCAGCAAACAATTTATGACATTCACGAAAACAGAAACCTTACTCTGA
>CAZGVM010000090.1:0-13111 GCA_964528855.1 uncultured Desulfomonile sp.
CCGACGTAGGGTGTATTCGATGGATGTGCCTTGGGTAGCCCTACTCTCTGTTTGGTAATTCATTATATTATCATGATTTACCACTTCCTTTTTCTGATACTGGTTATTCCCGCTTGGTTCAGGATTCCCCGGCTTCCTGGTTGTTTCCTGGGCGATACTGACATCGGCCGGGTTCATGATGGTCAACTCATTTACTCCTTAGTTTGTTCCCAAACCGTCTATTGCAGGAACGCCGATGCTTTTCAAGCTATTACTCAGCAATATCAGGCCATTGATGCAAAAAGTGCAAAACTATAGATTGCCTAGACGCGCAGAAAATGTTGTTGCCCAAGGTAAAGGGGGCTTCAGTCCCGATCCCCGCAGAAAGTCCGCCTACAATATACGCTCGTCCATTGATTACGACTCGCCTTCTGTTCAACGCATTCTTAACGCCGCAGCAACGGTCTTTGCGAACCAAGGGTTCTATGGCGCGAGAATGGATGAGATAGCCGAATTGGCTAATATTAATAAGAGCCAGCTTTATTACCACATAGGCAACAAGGAAAAAATCTATGGGGTAATTCTGCAAAAGCATTTCACTGATATAGCTGACCAGGTTGAAAACGCCGTCAAAGGCTGTGACGATCCTATAGAAGGAATCAAGATCATAGTTGATGTCCATGCGCAGCATTTCAATCGAGATGACAGAGCGCCGAGAACTGTCGCTCATGAGCTTGCAGATGGGGCCGAAAAACTCACTCTGGAATCTTACTATCAGTACGTCCGCATACATTCATTCATGCAGCATTTTGTTGAAAAGGGTATTTCAAGCGGCCTTTTTCGCAACGTCAATCCGGCAGAAGTCAACGTTTTATTGACTGGGACGCTATTGGTGTCGGCCATGAACAAACCATTTAGGAGAAACTTTGCAAAAGATTTGGGCGTCGGCGAGGATGCCATGCCGAGCATAGATGACATGGCCGAATTTGCTTTTAACGTGGTAATTAACTACCTCACACGCCAAGATACTCCTCAGTGACGGTCTTCAGATTATTGACTTCCTCCGATTCTAAAAAACTACCATCGCTGTAAAGCAATAAGCGGTCAAGAATGCCAAGACTTCTTGATAAAGCTGTTTGCAAAACCAACCAGTTGGTGGTATGCTCGCAATGTCTGTGGAGGACTAAAAAATGTCACAAAAAACAATGGAAGAATTCGTGAGGGATCTTGAAAGTATTTGTCAACTAGTCAGAATTAAGGAGGAAAAGCGTGTAGATGAATTACCGATGCTGATGGAATCCAATCCTGATAAAGCCATCCTGGTTGAGAAGGTTAAAGATTGTGAATTTCAGTATTTGTCCAACGCTTATTCCAATCGTGAACAGTATGCCCAGGCCTTGAATTGTGGATCCAGAGAGTTGGCCCAAAAAATAGCTGAATTGTGTGAACGAAGTTTCAAACCGGTATTAGTTGATACAGCTCCATGTAAAGAAGTAATTTTGAAAGGTGATGAAGTCGATATTACCAGGTTTCCGCTCTTCCTGTACCATGACTATGACGGTCACGCCTTCATTCAGGATGCCAATGTAGTCTCTCGGGACATTGAGACCGGTTTAATCAACTGGGGAATTTACAGGTTCATGTATAGAACTCACAATGAAACCAACGTCGATATGCGAAACGATAGCCATAATGCACGTATTCAGGCAAAGAAATACGAAGCTAAAGGGATAGATATGCCCGCTGCTATCGTTGTCGGTGGCCCTGCCCTCGACAAGATTGCCTCGATGTATTCCTTTCCCGGCATTGACGATTGGGACATCTTGGGAGGATTCTACGGGGAGCCTGCTAAAGTTGTAAAATGTGAAACATCGGATCTTACGGTCCCGGCAAACGCTGAAATTGTCATTGAAGGCCGGATAATGACGAGTGAGGGCTGGATATGGGACGAAGGCCCTTATGGTGAGTTTACAGGAACATACGGCGGAGGGTTGCCACACAACTGCCGTTTCAAAATAGACTGTATAACATACCGTAAAAACGGGATATATCAATATGCCACAATAGGAGGTCTACATCCGGGGCAAACGGACCTGTACATATTTCACCCAACTGTTGAAGCCGACATCTATGCGGCGCTCAAGCGTGCCGGAATAAGAGTCCTGGATGTTTATGTTCCTGCCGACGGAATTCACAACATTGCGTATGCCAGGATTAAGCCTGTAGGAGGTGGAGACGCCAAGCAAACTCTTGCAATAATGCTGAGTTGCTCACGGCAATGGTTTCCGAAGATCGCTTATGTATTCGATGAGGACATAGACATTTTTGACGAAGCCCGTGTCAAGTGGGCCATGGCCTATCGCTATCATCCGGTGAATGACACTTTAATCATCCCCGAACTCAATATCCTGCCACTTGATCCTTTATGTATGACGAACAAGCCACCTGTAAACATGCCTAAAATCGGATTTGACTGTACTATTCCACTGGTAGGGGATGTGGATCGCTTCTCTTTCGCCGCCTGCACCGTCACTGAACCCTTGGGAACTCCTCCAGCGGACCTTAAATTGCTGACGGAAGAAGAAATGCTTACCGGCATGACAGAATTTATCAATCAGTCGCCACGGACATGGCATGATATCCTCAAACACTTTCATGGTCAGCCATATCCGGTCATATACCGAGTGTTTGGCCAATTGCGTCACAAACTGGGCAGAATGGCGGATGAACGACCGACTTATCCTTACACATTTGCCGACTCGTGTTTTGTATACGGTAAAAAAATAGCTGAAAACTCATACACGAGATGAGTTAACAGGTCAGTTCATGATAGAGGATAGAATAGGTCACCAAGGGAGACAAAGGTGAAATTGGTTCGCGGCGTTTATATGAGAGGCGGAACTAGCAAAGGGGTTTATTTCCATAAAAAGGATCTGCCACAGGATCCGGGTCTGAGAGATAAGATCATTATGGACATTTACGGTAGTCCAGACATTACCGAGATAGATGGCCTCGGTGGAGCAAATGTGCTTACAAGCAAGACCGCGATAATTTCGCCCAGTAATCGCGACGATGCGGACGTGGATTATACTTTTGGGCAAGTAATGATAAATGAACCTCTTATCGATTACAAAATAAATTGTGGAAACATTTCAGCAGGAGTTGGTCCGTTTGCCATCGATGAAGGTTTGATCAATGCGGAAGAGCCCATTACAAGAGTAAGGATCTACAACACAAACACCCAGAAAATCCTGATTGCGGAAGTTCCGGTAAAGAACGGTATTGCGGAAGTAGCCGGAGATTATCATATAGACGGAGTCCCAGGGACTGGAGCCAAAATACTGCTGGATTTTGCTCAAACTGGCGGAACTATCGGAAAGGGCTTGTTACCTACCGGCACGGCCAAAGAACAATTAGCCGTTGAAGATCTGGGTGAATTCTCCGTTTCGGTTATCGACGCTGCGAACCCTGCAGTTTTTGTAAAAGCATCCGACCTAGGAATACAAGGCGACGAGAAGTTTGAAGAGGCACTCCACAATCAGAGGGTGTGGGATATAGCTGACAGGATTCGTGGAACTGTTGGAGTCAGACTTGGCATGTATAAGGATCTCGACTCATTTTTGAAAATCAACCCGACAATGCCGTTCTGTATTCTAGTTCATTCTCCTGTTAGCTATGTGAATTTTGAAACGGGCGCGGTGGTGGAAAAAGAGTCATATGATCTAAAAGGGATCATTCGTTTTGCAGGCGCCGTGCATCGAGCTTATTCAGGCACTGGATCGGTTTGCACTGCTGTTGCGGCAATGATTGACGGCACAGTGGCAAATGAGGTTGTATCGAAAAGCGCAAAAATTAAAAACCTGATAAGAATCGGCCACCCGTCAGGAATCATGGAAGTAGAAATCAAGCTGGAAAGAGACGAATCAGGTTACAGGATTCTTCGAGCGGCATATGGTCGGACTGCTCGGAGGATCATGGAAGGTTACATATATTTAAAACCCTGGGCCGATGATTTTGCACAACTGTCGATCTGATAGTAAATTTAAAACCTACCAGGGTAAAGAAGGACACATATTATGGGTGAAGAAGGATATATTGCTGGAACATTAGTTGATTTTGCTCTTGAAGTATTCAATACGGACATTCCGGATCAACTGAAAGCGATGGTGCCCAAATTCCTGATTGATAAGATTGGTCTGGAAATTTCGGGAGCACAATTTCCATGGAGCGTTGGAACTTACAGATCTGTTGTGGCTTTTCCCGCTCAGGGACGTTCGACTGTTGTCTATCACGGCGACCTTATTTCTCCGGAGCAGGCTGCATTTGTCAATGCTACTGCGGGCCATGCCCAGGATTTTGATGACACCCATGTCCAAGCCAGAATACATGCCTCCGGTATAATGATCCCAACAGCTTTCGCTGTCGGGGAGCAAGTTGGATCGACTCCCCAGGATGTCTGTAAAGCTTTCACCCTCGGCATGGAAATAATGACACGTCTGGGCTTTGCAATTCCCGGCAGTCATTTGAAAGGATTTCATACACCAGACGTTGCGGGGCCTTTCGGAGCTGCCTTAACGACCGGCTTGCTGTTAAGGCTTACAAAAGACCAACTTGTCAATGCTATGGGTATTTGCGGAAGTTTTTCTGGTGGTGTTGAGGAATATACTCGCACAGGAGGATCAGTGAAAAGAAATCTTCCAGGAATTGCAGCAATTGCCGGAATAAAAGCGGCGTTGCTGGCCAGGGAGGGGATTACTGGACCGCCGTCGATACTGGAAGGTCACCATGGAATCTGCTCTGTTTTTGATGATGGGACACATGTGGCTAAAATAACTGAAAAGCTCGGGGATGAATTTGTAATACTCAACACTTCCTTCAAGCCCTACAACTGCTGTTATGTGATCCATTCAGGTCTGGAGGCCTTTGTCGATATTTGTAAGGGGAAAAATATAAGGCCTGAAGACATAGCCAAGATTGAGGTCGGTTCCAGTAAATTTGGCGTAGACCATGTGAGTTCGATTAGGTCACCTCGTACCGCCGTAGAAGCCCAATTTAGTCTGAGTTTCATGCTGGCGCTCGCCTTGATCAACGGAGAGCCAGGTGAATACGATGTGACGGATGCGGTAGTGAAACAGGAAAATGTTCAGGCATTGGCAAACAAGATATCAATGTTTGTTGATGAAACGGCAGAACGGGAGAGAACGGAAAACTTTGGCAGCATTGTAAAAGTTACAACCAATGCAGGTCAGCATTTTGAAAAGCGTCTTAGATACTCAAAAGGCACTCCGGAAAATCCTATGACCGTAGCTGATCTGGAAAACAAGTTCCGAAAGAATCTCGCGCCATTAACATCAAGTAAGAAAATAGATTCATTGCTAGAACTTGTCCATAATTTCCAAAGCATGAATAATATCATGAACCTGACATCTATGCTGACCAAATCAAATTTAGCTCAAGAATAACGATGCCTCAATGAAGACACACTTGGATTGCCGGCATTTATAGGTTGCCGTTTATTGGCTAACACGAATTTTTGCTAAAGGAGAGTCGAAATCATGACAGAAATACATCATGAAATCAAGATCAAAGGCTCACTGGAAGTAATCTCTTGATCCTCTGCCTCAAATCAAGTAACTCTCATAATGGGACGTCCTTTTGTTGTGCGATTTTTTGTTGGCAATACTTAAATAGCACATCGGACGTCCCTTCGCGAGCTTATTAAACCGTTTTAATTACCTTTTTGCGGCTTTTTTTAACTGCGAAAGTTGAGCCGCATTTGTTAAAAGGAGAGGTCATCATGGAATCCCAGAAGAGAGAGTATCCTGATCTTCAAGAGCATCTGGAGAGGTTAAAGAGCCTCGGACTCTTGTACACAGTTGACACAGAGGTTAACAAGGACCGTCACCTGCACCCGTTTGTGAGATGGAGCTACGTTTCAAACATTGAGGCTAAGGACAGAAAAGGCTTCTATTTCACTAATGTCACAGACAGCAACGATAGGAAATATAAAGGTGATTGTGACGTCTGTGTAGCCACAACAGCGGGTAATGACAAAATTTACGCCGTTTCTTTGGGTCTGGAAAATGAAATTGATGTCACTCAGGACGAGGTGGACAAGAAAAAACTGAGAGAACTGGTAGCTGACAAATGGAAAACAGCTTTTGAGAAGCCCATTTCAGCCGTCGAAATTCCCTCAGAAGATGCGCCAGTTCACGAAATAATAATGCAGGGCGATGATCTTGCGGGGGGCGAAGGAAAGGGACTGGCAAGCTTACCCATCCCAAACAATACGCCAGGCTTCGACACGGCTCCCTATTTCTCAGCGGGTTTGTGGGTTACAAAGAACCCCGACACTGGAAGGCAGAACTTTTCTCAGAATCGAACGAACATTAAAGCCTCCGACAGAATGGCGGCAATGTGGCTGATACAAACGGGAGGAGACGCTCACAGGAACTGGGAAATATATAAGTCCAAGGGAGAAAAGATGCCGGTGGCTCTGATTGTTGGAGCTCCACCATCAATCCAGGTAATTGGTCCTCAAAAAACGCCCAATTTTATTCAGGACATGGATGTCGCTGGAGGATTAGCCGGTAAAGCCATTCGTCAGGTAAAGGCTGTAACGGTTCCATTAATGGTCCCAGCCGACGCCAATATAATCATCGAAGGCTGGATAGATCCCAAAGAATTGGAGATGGAAGCTCCGTTTGGTGAATCGCATGGATATATGTCGACGGAAGAATATAATCATCGCATTCATGTAACGGCTATAACTCGGCGCAAGCATGCCATTATTACTTCCATGATTTCACAGTTGACGCCATCAGAATCTGGCGTAATTAAATCACTTGGCTATAACGCTGTAATGTATGAATTTCTGGCAAAAACACTGAAAAACGATTTTGTTGTCGATGTGGTCCTTTACGATCATTTGATAGGTGTTTCACGTTTTACTACGATCGTTTTTAAACACAACACTCCCAAGACAGAGATTTGGCGGGCCATGCGAGCCTCTACCGTTCTGATGCGCTCGGTTGGAAAAATAACGGTAGCGGTTGATGAAGACATCGATCCTGATTCCATGGAAGAAATTATGTGGGCAGTAGCATACCGAACCAATCCTGTTACAGACATACAGATTTGCGACTATCAGGCCAATGGTCATGCGCCTAAACTTCGGGGTGGCAGGAAATGGGAAGCGCAAATTTTGATTGATGCGACGATGAAATATCCCATGGCTCCGGTATCGTTGCCAAAGAAAAAATACATGGAAGAGGCCAAGGAAATTTGGGAAAAAGCGGGTCTTCCCGAGATCCGTCCGGTTCGTAAGTGGTTCGGTTACAGTCTGGGTGACTGGTGTGATGAATGGGATAGATGCGCTGAAAGGGCCGTCGAGGGTAAATGGCTCCTGAATGGAATCAGAACCGAGAAGTCTGTCCCTACAGATTCCGTTGGAGGCCCGACGTCTGGAGTGCCTCACAATTCGGCCGTAATACTTCATGAAGATACTTTAGAGATCGAATATCCACAAGGGTTTCCGTTGGTAGATGATTTTGATACGGATTCATGATCATCCAGTTGTAATAGGTTCAATAGCCCCGAAAAGGGGCTACCTGAAAAAACCACCGAAATATGAAGAGGTGTTAGAGCGTCATGTCGGAAAACACTGTGCATAGAAAATATAGGGATCTACAGGAACACCTTGAGGAACTGGACAAGGCGGGGCTTCTTTACCGGATAGCGCGTTTGATCAACAAGGATACCGAGATGCATCCCCTGGTCAGGTGGCAGTTTCAGGGCGGAATTAAACAGGAACTGAGAAAGGGCTTTCTGTTCAGCAACATAACCGATGGCAAAGGGCGCTCATTCCCCGGATATCAGGTGAGCATAGGAGCGCTTTCCTCAAACCCTGAAATTTACTCAATCGGGATGAACAAGCCGGTCGATGAAATCGGCGCTACCTGGCTCAACGCTATTGCCAATCCCATCCCCACCAGGGAGGTTGACTCAGCGCCTTGTCAGGAAATAGTTCTTTCAGGTGATGAAATTACCGGAAGCGGGAAGGGGTTGGAAGCCATCCCTATTCCCGTTTCTACTCCAGGTTTCGACGTTGCCCCATATCTAACGGCAGCTTTATGGATCACCAGGGATCCCCGGACCGGGGTCCAGAACATGGGTGTTTACCGGGGTAATTTAAAGAGTTCCGGTCGTATTTGCGTAATGACAGAGCGCACAACACTGGCTGGGGCGTATGTGCACTGGAAAGCTTACCGTGAGCTGGGTCAGAAAATGCCAGTGGCTATAGTGCTGGGCGCTCCTCCGATAGTAGAATACACCGGCCCACAAAAGCTTCCTCTGGGGGTTGATGAACTGACTGTCGCAGGCGCTTTGGCCGGTGGACCGATAAATGTGGTCAGGTGCAAAACGGTTGACCTCTTGGTTCCTGCTGAAGCCAACGTGATCATGGAGGGCTATATAGACACTGAATACCTGGAACCGGAAGGGCCTTTTGGGGAAAGTCACGGCTATATGCAGGTTGAAGAATACAACTTCATCGTAAACATTCATGCCATTACAAAAAGAAAAGACGCCATCATCACGTCCATCATTTCCCAGGTCACACCTTCTGAATCCAGCGTGATAAAGAAACTTGCCTACGAACCGCTTTTTTTGTCTCACCTGCGGGATCAGCTCAATATCAAGGGGGTTAACAGGGTAGTAATGCATGAGCCTCTGACCAACCTGAGGAAGGTGGTCACTGTGGTAGTGGAAAGATCATTGCCCAAGACAGAGGTCTGGAGAGCCCTGGAAGGTTTGGCCTCGCTTCAGCCTGCAGTGGGTAAAATTTGCATGGCTGTAAATGATGACATAGATCCAGACAATTCCGATGCGTTGTTGTGGGCAATCTCATACCGTTGCAACCCCATCACCGACGTTCATATAACCCCGAACAGATCGATTGGGCATGCGCCACATACGGACGGGCCGCAAATCGAGTCCACCATGTTTGTTGACGCAACCCTGAAAGTTGACTTCCCACCGGTTGCTCTTCCCAAGAAGGAATTCATGGAGAATGCCAAGGCGATCTGGGAAGAGCTGAAACTGCCCGAACTGAATCCACATACCCCGTGGCATGGGTATTCGCTGGGGTACTGGTGTGACACATGGGATAAGTGCTCAGAGCTGGCGGCCAAAAGCGATTGGATAGCAAACGGCAAGCGGACAGAAGGGTCCAAAAAGAGATTGGAAGAGCCCCAGACGCCGATTTCTCCTGATGAAGCCAAAACCCTCGGGAATTAACAATGCCATCTGGTTGACGCTCCACTCTTGAGAGAAGGTTGTTGAGGTCATTGTTGAGTCCTGATCATATGCAAGATTCAAGGAGAATTTATAAGAGTTTAATTTTGCGAGAGGATGGGTATGAAAAGAATTATTGTCGGCATAAGCGGCGCTAGTGGAATCATATATGGTATTCGTTTACTTGAAGTTCTAAAGCAGATGGATGGAGTTGAAACTCACTTGATTTTGACGCATGGCGCCAGACTGACTCTGGCGCATGAAACAGAGTTTAACCCAAAGGACATTGAAAATCTTTCAGATGTCGTACATTCTCAGGACAATTTGGCGGCATGTGTTTCAAGTGGATCTTTCAAAACGGAAGGCATGGTGGTCGCTCCATGCTCCATGAAAAGTCTTTCGATGATAGCTCATTCCATAGACGACAATTTACTGGTTCGAGCTGCTGATGTGGTTCTGAAGGAAAGACGAAAACTGATTTTAATCGTGAGAGAAACGCCACTACACCTCGGGCATTTACGCCAAATGACTGCAGTGACAGAAATGGGGGGGATAATATTGCCTCCCGTGCCATCTTTTTATCATTCTCCAAAGACCATAGATGACATAGTAAATCAGACAGTAGGGAAAACCTTTGATCAGCTTGACATCGAACACAATTTGTTCCAACGATGGCCCGGTAAATGACATTAGAGGAACTTGAAAGAATCGTTGTTGACTATCTGGATTCTTTCTACACGATGACGTTGGCCTGTAGTCAGCGTGATGAACCATGGACCGCTCCTGTTTACTACGCCCGAGAGGGTTTTGATCTAATCTTCTTTTCATCACGCATGTCACAGCATTCGCGTGTTCTTGAGGTCAATCCAAAGGCCGCCGCAGCAATTTATGATCATTATGACGAATGGCAGGACATTAAGGGCATACAGATGACCGGCAGTGTTGAAGCTTTGACTGGCCTCTTGCCGCTAACACGAGCTGCAAGGGTCTATTTCAAACGCTATCCTTTTGCCAAGGATTTCTTTTCAAAGGCCGGATTCATATCAGATGTTGTTTCCAAAAAAACACGAATAATGCTTTATGCGTTTCGATCGGAGTCAATCCATTACATGGACAACTCAGTCGGATTCGGAGTCAGGTGGCGGATGGACATTCAGAGTGGCCGCCCAGCGGGTCCTCCACAAAGATCCTGAAAAAATTCGAGGTCTGGTGACAAATTGAAATTTATACGGGCATTCAAGGAGATGAACATGGATCTGCCTGGAATAAACGAGTCAAACTCCAAATCGAACAGGATAGGATTGTTTGCAGCCATGTCTATCGGCATAGGAGGCATGGTAGGCGCAGGCATCTTTTCCATTCTCGGAGTTGTGGCAGAAGCATCTGGATCAGCCATGTGGCTGTCGTTTCTAATCGGGGGATCAATTGCGCTGCTATCAACTTATTCCTACGCGAAATTAGGGGCTCGTTTCCCATCATCAGGAGGGGCGGTCGAATTTTTGGTTCAGGGACTTGGAGACGGAATTTTAAGTGGTGGAATCAATCTCTATATGTATGTAGGTTGGATCATTGCCCTGGCCCTCTACGCTCAAGCCTTTGCCGGATATTTCATGACTTTTTTCCCCGTAGGTCATATCTACTGGTTTCCAAAAATTATCGCCAGCAGCATAGTATTGCTTTTTACAGCAATCAATTTCATAGGCGCCGGTGTCGTCGGAAAATCTGAAACAGTGATTGTAGCCGTGAAGTTAATGATATTGATGATTTTCTCCGTATCTGGTCTTTTTTTCATACAGCCGTCAAACTTGTCGATGGCAAGCTGGCCGGCTCCCCTCGAAATTCTGTTTGGCACTGGTGTTCTATTCATAGGCTACGAGGGATTCGGTCTTGTTGCAAATGCAGCAGAAGACATGGATGACCCCAAGAAATTACTTCCTAAGGCTCTCTACTTGAGTGTCATCTCCGTCATTGTGATTTATCTAGCTGTTTCAATAGCCGTAATTGGTAATCTGCCTATAAAAGATATTCTTTCGGCGAAAGACTATGCCTTGGCGGAAGCGGCAAAACCTTTTCTTGGAAGTATCGGATTCAGGTTGATAGCCGTGGGAGCCTTATTCTCTACAGCCTCAGCTATCAACGCAACCCTTTTTGGAGCAGCCAATGTATCATATATGCTGGCGAAGGACGGGGAACTGCCGAAGGTATTCTCTCGAGTGATCTGGCAGGGCGGTAGTGGTGGACTCCTGATTACATTTTCTCTAATAATACTGTTCATTCTGTTTTTTGATCTGTCGGGTGTGGCCATGATGGGAAGTGGGGCTTTTTTGTTGATTTACGCCGCTGTCAATGCTGCCCATCTCAAGCTCATTCCGGAGACTGGCGCAAATAGATCTATAGTGTGGATGTCAATGATCGCCTGTTTATTAATGGCGGGAATTCTGGGAATCTACATATATCAGAATTCCAGGACAGCCTTTGTAACAATGTTTCTTTTGATTCCTGTTTGTCTGGCGGCGGAGTGGATATACAGAACTGTTAGTGGTCGAAGTTTGAAGACTAGATCCTAAAAAATTGCCGCAATTAATTCCAAGCATGACTTGGCAGCCGGGGTCTATTGGATTGGTCGTCGAACTTTGTACTCATGGGTCAACAAATGCTACAGACAAATGGCTCTAAACACTGAGACCACTCATACTTCCATAATAAGGAGACCTGATCATGCCTCAACAGACGTTGTCTGAATTTGTTTGTGAGCTGGAGAAAATTGGGCAGCTTCATCGAATCAAGGAAGAAAAACGTTCAGACGAGTTGCCTTCGCTCATGGACTCGGTTCATGACAAGGCAGTCCTGGTAGAGAAACTCAAGGATTATGAATTCCAACTACTATCCGGCGCCTATTCAACACGAGAGCAATACGCCCATGCCCTTGGCTGTAATAAAAGAGAGATCAGCAATAAGATAGCCGAACTCACTACCAGAAGGGTTAAGCCTGAGCTGATCGGCTCCGCTCCGTGTAAGGAGGTTATCCTCAAAGGGGACGATGTAGATTTGACCATATTCCCACTTTTTCTTTACCATCCGCACGATGGACATGCATACCTCCAAGACGTCAATGTAGTCTCCCGTCACCCTGATACCGGCTTGATCAATTGGGGTATGTATCGCTTGATGTACCGGTCCAGGAACGAGACAAACGTGGATATGCGCAATGATAGCCATAACTCCAGGGTTATCGCAAAGAAGTATGAGGCGCTTGGTCAGGACATGCCCGCAGCCATGGTCATCGGTGGGCCGACTCTGGACAAGATAGCGTGCATGTTCTCATTTCCTGGAGTAGATGATTGGGACATTCTTGGCGGTTTCTACGGAGAGCCGGCCAAGATTGTAAAGTGTGAGACTAACGATCTCACCGTTCCCGCCAATGCTGAGATCGTCATAGAAGGTCACATAAAGACTACCGAAGGCTGGGTATATGACGAAGGTCCTTATGGGGAATTTACAGGTACTTACGGCGGCGGCCTTCCACATAACTGTCGATTTGAAGTTGACTGCATAACCTACCGCAAGGGCGCCACATACCAGTACGCCACCATCGGGGGCCTAAAGCCTGGGTTAACAGACATGATGATCTTCAGTCTCGCAGTGGAGGGGGACATCTTCACAGCTTTAAAGAATGCTGGCCTACAGGTGCTTGACGTCTACATGCCTTCTGGTGGATGCACAAACATTGCCTACGCTCGAATCAGAACAAGGGGGGGTGGTGACGCCAAACAGGCCTTGAGCGTCATGCTGAGTTGTTCCCGGCAGTGGTTTCCCAAGATCGCCTATGTGTTCGACG
>CAZGVM010000091.1:0-3870 GCA_964528855.1 uncultured Desulfomonile sp.
ACCTTTATAGAAATAAACTTCCTTATCATCAACCAGGATTTCATTTATATCTTGCTCGAAATGCTCCCTGATAGACCGAACCACGAGGTCGGGCTCCTTGTAGAGCATGGACGGCGCAGGCATGTTCACTACATTTTTTTCTATGGTGTTCCAGAGCTTCAACAAATAATTAAGATCTCGAGAGAGTTCAGTCTTGGTCCGACCCATCCCTGCAGTGCGAATGATGAAGCCCATGTTCTCGGGCGGGGTAAGTTGCTTCAGGATGTCTTTGAGCTTTTTGCGTTCAGTGTCATCCTCGATCTTTCTTGAAACTCCGCAAAGATCGGTCCCGGGCATTAATACAAGGTAGCGTCCAGCCAACGAGATGTTGGTGGTCAAGCCAGCGCCCTTGTTGTGTCGTTCTTCCTTTATCACCTGAATTATGACATGGTCATCCTTCTTGAAGACATCCTGAATTCGCGGTCTTTTTCTTGCGGTCTCAAAAGATTCAGGAAAGTAGGAAGAGTGGACATCATTGATTGATAGAAAGCCATTGCGGGAATTGCCATAATCCACAAATACCGCCTGAAGTGAAGGCTCTATCCTGCTGATGACGCCCTTGTAAATATTCCCTAAGGTTGCTTCCCGAGTATTAACCTGAACATCGAGGGCATCCAGTGTTCCATCAACTACTACAGCCACGCGACATTCCTCGACGTGGCTGGAGTTTATAAGCATTTTCTTTACCATAAACGCATTCTTTTTCTTTGTTTCATTACTTGAACGGAAGACATGTTAAGTTGGCCGCGGTCAAAGCAATCAATCCTTTGCCTGGATCCGCTCCTTGTTGCTTTTTTGACATTCTATAAGATATCTGACCGCTTTCCACAATTCATTTTTTCCCAACCCGGTCAAGGATGAAAAGCCCACGATGGGCACGTCCGGATCAAGCACATCTTTCATCTGGCGTCTCTGCGTCGCCATTTGAGAATTGTTCAGCTTATCCATCTTGGATAGAGCAACGATGAATGGGATTGAATTAGATTTAAGGAAAGTTATCAAGGTGTTATCAAAATCTGTAGGGCCTCGTCGCGAATCGATGATGATTACTACTCCAGCAAGTTGGCTGCGCTCTTTGAGATATGTCTCCACCATAGGCCCCCACTTCTTCCTGATTTCCAATGGGACCGAGGCATATCCATAACCAGGCAAGTCAACCAACATCAGCGATCCATTAATCAGGAAAAAATTTATTTTGCGAGTCAATCCGGGAGTCTTCGATGTGCGCACCAAGTTTTTTCTTCCAAGCAGGACGTTGATCATTGAGGACTTTCCCACGTTTGAACGTCCGGCAAATGCTATTTCAGGCTTGTCACTGGAAGGGTAATCTCTACTCTGGTCGGCCGAACACAAGAAATCTGCGCTAACTACTTTCATGTAATCCTTAAAATGAAAACGTTATGAATTAGTGGGTCAGGTGAAGTAATGATTGAGTGTGCAGAGCAGGGTGTGATTTGAGAACTTCTGAATCGCATGTCTTCTCTGAATAACAATCGGCCAAACTTCTATTTGCTGCGCATTGATCTTAATTGATCACCAATGAAAACTCACTATTCCAGTGGCGGAGGCGCATGGGAATCGAACCCACCCAGGACGGTGTTAGCGCCCTGCTTACGGTTTTGAAGACCGCGGAGCCCACCAGAACTCTACCGCCTCCGCTGACAGAATCAACATAAAGATTCTTAGTTCATACTACACTTTTATGTTAGAAAGTGGAAGCCACTATTGACTGAAAATATCGCCGATTGTTTCTTTTTTGAGGCAAAGACGCTATTCATGTGTCTCAAAAACTCGAAATGCGCATGTAGACAAAGATTGATAATGAACTTGGCATGATGGCGACGTCTCTACCGAAAGGGAGTTCTTGTGAAAATAACCGCCTCGGCTAATTATTACGCCGCAAAACTGAAAATGTGGCTCGAAATAGGCGCTTCAGAGAATGGTCTGAGGCTTTTGAATTTTTCTCGAGTTAGGGCCACTGAATCGCAAAATACAAGTAACACGATAATTAAAGACACATTATTCCAACTGGACAAATATTTCGACGGAAAGCTCTACGAATTTAACCTTCCTCTTGACTTCGCCGGATGGGGAGAATTTCAGAAAGAGGTATGGCGGAGTCTGCAGAAAATACCTTGGGGCGACACAATGTCCTACAGGGAAATTGCTCTTGACATAGGACGTCCCAAAGCATTCCGGGCCGTCGGAAACGCAAATTCAAAAAACCCCCTCCCTATAATCGTGCCATGTCACAGGGTCATTAAATCTGATGGTTCGTTAGGCGGATACAGTTCAGGGATTGACGTGAAAGTCCTGCTCCTTCAACATGAAGGCTCACATTTTGAGACGAAACCGCTTTGAAACTACCGCTTTGGTTTCACAAGAAAAAATAGCGCATGAAGAAATGACTATGAGCAGCAAGGAAACAGAAACAAAGTTTGTAATCCTCAAGCCTATTGAGGATGAAAGAATTTTTTTATTGGTGGAAAAGCGCAGTGGTGAATGGACCTGGAATTCGACCATAGATCGGCAGATCATCCAGGATACTTACTATGACACCCCAAACTACGAGCTGAAAACGAAAAGATTCGGTTTGAGGATTCGAGTTCCTGGGTCTGGAACTCTGGTCACTCTGAAGGGGCCCCCTATTTTAGGCACTTCGGGTGCGCTGGAGAGAGATGAATTTGAGAGTTTTCCGGATGATGGGTTCTTTTCGTTCCTGGTTAAAAAAATCGTTTCTTTGGGACTAAATTTATCGGAAAAGCCAAAACTGGGAGCTGATCCTCATGACTTCCTGACCTCACTCGGATTAATTCCGATTCAAAAAAGAATGACAGTTCGGCTGATCCGGCGACTATATCCCCCAAATGGCATCAATCCAATGGTAGAGTTGGCTTTGGATACTGTGCGTTATGAAATTGGAAATTTTGAGGTGACTCACAGGGAGATAGAGGTCGAATTGATGAAAGGCTGCTCGGCGCATGATTATGAGAAGCTGATCCTGTCTTTGAAAGAAGCATTCCTGCCGATGTCCAGAATCTGGGGAGTCGATAAGCTTGCGTTGGGTTTTTGGCTCAAGGAATACTATGGCAAAGGTTTGTTGTCGGGTTTTGTCGATAAAGAAGGTAGGCTCATTGACAAAGTGTATGATGTGATTGAAAAGGAATTGTCAGGCGCCTCTGACCCGAGAGTTTCAGGATTGTCATCAAAGGCGTCCGCGTAGAAAAAGTGTTTAATTGGAAGAGGGGGAGCGGATTTGGCTGCACCGCTTCACCCAGTGAACTCTATTCGAAATTGCCAGAGGTTTCACGGTATTTTCTTGTAAGTTTACGTATGTCGTTCTCCGTGAATTCAACTCCGTATTCTTCCATTAGCTCACGTTCGACCTTCAACAGTTCTTCCAGTCTGATGTCAGCTCCGAAGACCCCTACCATCTTGTGTTTCTTGTCTCTAACAGGTCCTGAAACCGTGATGCACAATGCCCCTGTTATCCTAGAAGTGAATGGGCCCTGGACGTGGAGTTTGCCGTCTTTCACAGGTTTAATGAACCACTCTCTATCACTAAAGTCCTCGTTTTCCTTGAATTCCACAAACTTGGATTTATCAGTGATGTCAGTGATGTTTACAGTGATTTTTTTCCCTTCCATGTTGACCCCATAACAATACTGTATGAATGGGTAGGTTTTCAGAAAACCCTGCATACCTGTTTCCATGGTGGCCACGTTACCGGACAGCATCTGAGACGATGCCAGGAACTGTTCAACAATCTTGAAGGCCATCTCCCGTGCAATGAGTTTCATTCTGTCCCAATCGGAAATAAAAAGTTCCGGT
>CAZGVM010000091.1:3880-12922 GCA_964528855.1 uncultured Desulfomonile sp.
GATGCGGCCGTTGTCATATTGAGCGATAACCTGATCGTAAATCCTTGAGATTGCCGGATGGTTTTTATCGACTCGTTCATCCTTCACTATGTCCAGCTTGGCGTTTATCCAGTGAGCAATCCCGGCCAATCCCGATTTGTCGGTGATGTTGACGGTAGGCGGACGTCCCAACAGTAAGGTTGTGTCAAATATGTTGTATATTTCTTCGTTTTTTAGCACGCCGTCTGCATGGACCCCTGCGCTGGTAGCGTTAAACGCCTTTCCTACAAACGGGTAATTTTCCGGTATCTTATGCCCCAGTTCACGCTCGAAGTATTCAGACATTTCTGTTATTGCGCGCGTGTCCATACCGTCGGTATGGCCTCTCAGAGAGATGTATTCAATCATGAGGGCTTCCAGAGGTGTGTTTCCCGTGCGCTCACCAATTCCTAACAAGGTTCCGTTGACACCGGTGCATCCGTAGAGCCACGCAGAAACAGCGTTCACAAGACCTTTGTGAAAATCATTGTGCCCATGCCATTCCAGAAGATCTTCCGGAACGTTGGCGTCATCAATCATGGCCCTGATGAGTTTTGGAACACTTCTTGGCAGTGCCGCCCCAGGATAGTTTACTGCAAATCCCATGGTGTCACACAAACGAATTTTAATATCGACCCCGGCTTCTTCCCTTATTTCCATAATTTTTTGAGCGAGTGGAACACAAAAACCGTAAATGTCTGCCCGTGTAATATCTTCAAAATGGCACCTCGGGATTATTCCCTTCTCGAGGGTTGCCCTCACCATGTCGATGTACTTCTCCATAGCTTTTTTCCGGTCCAGTCCCATCTTCAGAAAGATGTGATAGTCCGAAACGGAGGTAAGAATGCCTGTCTCCGGCAAACCCAAGGCTCTTACTGCCGATAAATCCTTCTTCTGAGCCCTTATCCAGCCTGTTATCTGAGGATATTGATAGCCTTTGCTTCTGCAAATTTCGACCGCTTCCCTGTCTTTTTTGGTGTAGAGGAAAAATTCAGACTGACGTATCATTCCCCTGGGGCCAGATAGCTTGTGGAGAAAATCGAAGAGCCTGGAGATTTGTTCCACTGAGAACGGCGGCCTTGCCTGCTGTCCGTCCCGGAAAGTGGTGTCGGTCATCAGAAAATTTCTAGCCGGCATTAGCGGAAGAATAGCGAAGTCAAAGTCCACCTTGGGGACTTCAGTATATGGAAAAATGTCTCTCAGTAAATTGGGATTTTCAACCTCACGCAGTGATCTTCCCTTACTGAACTTGTTGAACTCGTGGTAGAGAACACCTCTTTTGGGGTCCCAAGTCGCCATCCTCGATCTCCTTCAGAAATTTAACGGTTATAAGTTCAACTTTTCCGGATCAGGTCATTAGACCTCTCAAAGCAATTCCCTACGCCAAGAAGTCCTTGTGTCGCCCGGCGTCTCCGGAAATGACTCTCATTTTCCGGCAATTATTTTCAGGCCTAATTCTCTCAGTTGCGTCTCTGACACATTACCCGGGGCCCCTGTTAGGGGGCAAACTGCTTTTTGGGTCTTCGGAAAGGCAATGACGTCTCTTATGCTTTCTGAGCCGGTTAAAATTGCCGCCATTCTATCGATACCGAACGCTATTCCACCGTGTGGCGGAGCTCCAAATCTTAGAGCGTCCAGTAGAAACCCAAACTTTTCATGAGCTTGGGCGTCATCGATTCCCAACGCTGAAAAAACCAGCGTCTGAACATCTGATCGGTATATTCGCATGCTTCCACCTCCGATTTCTGATCCGTTTAGGACTAAATCGTAGGCTCTGGCGCGCACTCTGGCGACATCCGTCTTCAACAAGTCCAGATCATTCATCACCGGAGATGTGAATGGATGATGCATGGCTTTAAAACGTTTTTCATCCTCATCATACTCAAACATAGGGAATTCTGTCACCCACAGAAACTTGAAAGTGTTTTCCGGAATCTCTCTGAGCTTTTGAGCCAGAAAGTTTCTCAGATTCCCCAAAACATCATTCACAATCTTGAAAGAGTCTGCTCCAAAAAGGATCACATCTCCTACAGAAGCTTTGGTCCTTGCGACTATTGCGGTCCTCTCATCTTCGCTCAGGAACTTTGCTATCGGAGATTGCCATTCCAGGCCTTCCTTCATGCGAGCGTAAGCGACCCCCTTGCCACCGTAGATGGCCGCAAAATCTCTCAGATCGTCCAGATCTTTTCTGGATAGCCTGTCTCCATTTTCAACCTTCATCGCCTTAACGACGCCTCCGGAATCCAAGGGCTTTCTGAACACCGCAAATTGAGAGTTCTTGAGAATGTTTGATATTTCTACAAGTTCCATCCCAAATCGCAGGTCGGGCTTGTCAAGGCCGAAGCGGTCCATAGCCTCAGCATAGGGCAATCGTTCAAACGGCACATTTACAAATTTACCCATAAGTCTCTCGAATATCAGAGCCATCATGCGTTCAATGATGTTGAATAGTCGTTCTTCTTCAATGAAGGATGTCTCGATATCGAGTTGGGTAAACTCCGGTTGTCTATCGGCCCTCAAGTCCTCATCGCGAAAGCATCTTACGATTTGGTAGTACCGTTCGAAACCGGCTACCATCAGTAACTGTTTGAAAATCTGGGGTGATTGAGGCAGGGCATAAAAACTGCCTGTGGATACTCTACTTGGCACGAGGTAATCGCGAGCGCCTTCCGGAGTGCTGGTGGTAAGAAACGGCGTCTCAATGTCCAGAAAATCCTCAGCATTGAGGAATTCCCTGATGGTATTTGTAAGGCGATTCCTTAAAAGCAGATTCTGACGCGGACCGAGCTGTCTTCTCAGATCAAGATATCTGTATTTGTACCTTATTGAATCACTGATCGGAGCCGGGTCATCAAGAGGGAAGGGCGGAGCGTCGGAACTGTTGAGTAGCCTTAATTCTCTGACGAAGACCTCGATCAATCCGGTGACCATATCAGGGTTTTCGCTATCAGGCGGTCTTCTGAGCACAACTCCTTTTATTGCAATAACCCATTCTGCCCTTAAGACATGGGCCTTTTCATGGGCTTTTTCATTAAATTCCGGATTGAATACTACCTGGATAAGGCCTTTTCTATCCCGTAAATCCACGAAAATTACTCCGCCGTGGTCCCTCCGCCTTAGGACCCAGCCCATCAATGTGACTTCCCTACCTATATGATCAATCGACAGGTCGGTTGAAAGCTCGCTTCTTTCCCAGCCGTCCATAGAGTCTAGTTTCAAACTCCGTCTCCTCGAAGAAAATTTATGATGTCGCGCATTTCCACGCTGAACTGCTGTTTGCTAAACATGTCCCTGACTGTAACCGTATTGTTCGACAATTCGTCGGACCCTAACATGAGCGTCTTGCGCGCTCCAACCCGATCGGCTTGTTTCATGTGCGACTTGAGACTAGAGATCGAGTGACGAGTCTGAACACTGAATCCAGCCTTGCGCAAACTATCCACCAGCCTGTAACACGTCTCCCTGCATTCCTCTCCTAGCGCTGCTACATACACATCGGTCTTGCGCTCAAACAGATCTTGTCTGTCATCCAGGCCCAGCAGCAGTCTTTCCATTCCAATGGCAAAGCCTATCCCGGAAACTTCCGGTCCTCCCAGTTCTGCTACCAGACTGTCGTAGCGGCCTCCTCCTCCCACGGCTTTGGAATGCCCCAAGTCCCTGTCTATTATTTCGAATGCCGTTCGGGAGTAATAATCCAGTCCACGAACCATTCTGGGTTCCCTTCTGTAGCTTACGCCGAGAATGTCCAGGCCCTTCAGCACATCGTCAAAATGACCCCGACAGGGCTCATCGAGATAATCCATGATTACGGGGGCTGAAGTCATTATCATAGCACATTCCGGCATTTTGCAATCGAGAGCCCGCATCGGGTTAGTGCGCATCCGCCGTCCGCAATCCTCACAAAGATTCTCAAGGTGTCTTTCCAGGAAACTTGACAATTCTGACCTGTACGCTGATCTGCAATTCCTGCAACCCACCGAGTTGATTTCCACGACGAGATTCTTGGCCCCTATGGATTCCAGAATGGAGCAGGCGCATGACACCACCTCAGCATCAGTCAAGGGATCGTCATCCCCTAGGACCTCCGCATTAATCTGAAAGAATTGACGAAAGCGTCCTTTGGAGGGTCTTTCTCTCCTGAACATTGGACCAATGGTGAAAAGTTTCAGTAACGATTCTTTCTTCAGCAATGAGTGCTCAACGACCGACCTCAATATTCCAGCCGTGGCTTCAGGCCGTAAACTCAGAGATTCTCCACCAATGTCCTCGAAGGTGTACATCTCCTTTTCTACGATGTCAGTAACCTGTCCAATGCCCCGAACGAAGAGTTCAGTTTTCTCCATTATAGGAGTGACAATTTCCCGAAAACCGTATTTCTTGAAACACGACCTGGCGGATTCAATGACAAAAGCCCACTTGGCGCTCTCGTCAGGCAGTATATCGTGAAAACCTTTTACCAACGAAATCATATCAGCCGGTCCTCTTCGCCTGAAAAGTTACACTATCGACCAAACTATTAAGCATACAGTTAAATCAGGCCCAGGGTCAAGAAAAGTTTGTTAAATGGCGAGGGAGTTTTTGCCAAACAATTACAAACAGGAGACTGGTACGAATGAGAATGGGTTGAACGTGAACGGGTGATCTTTTCTTTGAGTTCTGACTGAGTTTGAACATGTTATAGTCAATATGCAGAGATCAAACAGCATCCCCATTCCGCCCTCCGATTGGGCCAAAAGAGATTTTCACGCGGTTTGTTGTCCAGTATGAAGATTTCCTTCTCTATTTTTGCTCCAATTTGTCTTACAAAACTCCTGAAATCCCTGATAGTGAGCCGATGAACGTCCGGCGTATTGTACCACGGATGCGGATGAGCGCCCGAAATAGGCGTTTTACCCGATACCACATATTCAAGCATCAGTTTCCAGTGACCAAAGTTTGGGAAAGTGATGATGGATTTTGACCCGACTCTCAGCATTTCCTTCACCAGTGCTTCAGGATTCATCAACTGCTGAAGTGTGCGACTCAGGATGACATACTCGTAGCTGAGGTCCGGAAAACCTTCCAGCCCCTGGTCCAAGTCGAGAGTCATGACCCGTATGCCTCTTTCAATGCACCTGATCACTTTTTCCTGATCCAGTTCTACGCCACACCCCTCGACCTCTTTTTCGTCCCTAAGCCGTGAAAGCAGGGTCCCTGTTCCACAGCCCAGGTCCAGAACTCTGGTTCCAGGCGTAATCAACTCGATTATGACGTTGAACCCCGCTTCAAATTCGTGGAATGGAGTACGAATTTCAACCACTTTGTTCAACACCTTTCAGGAAGCCCCTCATTATACGTGTAAGCTTTGGCATGGCAGCCGGAATCAGAAAGGAATCATGTCCATAGGGCATGTCCAGTTCCACGAAGGAAACATCTTTTTTCAGGGTCTGTAGGGCTCTTACAATGGCCAAAGACATTGATGTCGGGTAGAGCCAGTCGGAGGTAAAAGACAGGACGAGCATTTTACTCTGGACTGCATTGAAAGCGTTGATAAGATCGCCATACTGACCCTCAAGGTCGAAATAATCAATTGCCTTTGTAATTGTTATGTATGAGTCCTCGTCGAATCTTTCCATAAATTTGGCGCCTTGGTGTTGAAGGTACGATTCAACTTCAAATTCACCCCCATCAGTTTCATTCTCTCCAAGGCTGTAGCGGATGCCGTCCATATCCTTCAGCGTCAGCTTACGTCCAAATTTACGCTCCATTATTTCTTCGGACAGGTATGTGATGTGGCCGATCATTCTGGCTACAGCCAGACCTCTGCCCATTCTGACCGAATCTGAGTTGACTTCCGGGGCCCCGCAAGCGCTTACGGGATCGGAATAAATTGCATTGCGACCGACCCAGTTGAACGCTATGCCCTGCGGAGACAATCGGGCAGTTGCAGCGATCACCACCGCTGATCTGACTTTTTCTGGGAAGCGGCATGCCCAGTCCAGGGCCTGCATGCCGCCCATCGATCCTCCGACAACGCTGTGGAGCCGGCTGACGCCCAATCGTTCCATCAGCATTGCCTGAATATTGACCATATCGCTAATTGTTATGCGGGGGAAAGATCTCCCGTATGGTTTTCCTGTAGATGGGTTTATGCTGGGTGGCCCGGTGGTGCCTTTGCAGCCCCCCAGACAGTTAGAGCAGATTACAAAATATTTGTCAGTGTCAATTCCTTTACCGGGGCCAATCATTTGGTCCCACCAACCGACCCGGCCGTTTTCAGTCACACCTGCAGAGTGAGCGTCGCCAGACAGGGCGTGAAGAATTAGCACTACATTGTCTTTGCTTCGTGATAACTGCCCATAGGTTTCGTAGGCCACTGTTAATGGTCCTAGATAGACACCGGCTTCCAAATCTATCCCATCGAAATGTTCATGGAGCGTCCGAGTCGGAGATGATTCGATGTTCTTGACATCGCGATTTTTTTCAGTATTGGTCGGCATCTTCGTTTCCAGAACATTTACGTATGGATTTCATCTATGAGTGAAGCCTCTTATGGCAGGTGATTGCCAAGACTCAACGCTGATGGGAAGGTCCTCAAAAAACGGACACCAGAATCCATAGACCCGACAGCCTGATGTTATTAATTATTGTTGAAGTCCGGCAAAGTCAATTTAGTTGAACAAAATTTTTCAACTACCTCTGAAAGTGAGGGTTTTCGCCCCTCCGATGAGACCTCCCTCAGGAATGTTCCCGCCTGTGTTTGACTGAACCATTCTTCCCCATAGAGATCGGTCAACGTGCGCTTCAACACAGAAGCCCCAGACCATGCCAGCACATAGTCCAGTGAGTAAAAATCGCTCTCCATGTCTATCAAATAACCCTCTGGTTCGTGTTCAAAACCGGTTGCCTCTTCCATGCCCAGCGAGTAGAGAGCCGAGTCTTTTAAGTCCTGTTTCTCAAAATACTGTTTCTCGGCAAGGAATTTGCCAATGTATCGCCTGATCAGACAGAGACGTTTAATCCGGCATCTGGAAGACAGCTTCTCAGCGTCATTTTCATTCATGCCCGCTATCCGTGTCAGCCAGACCGGATTCTCCGCAAGTTCCATAAACAGAAACGCAAACGCTTCATCCAGTGAGGATGATCGGTAGAACCTCCTGTATTCCAGGGCAACATCAGGCGAGACATTCCTCAGGAAAACGGCGTGCCCTGTCTCATGGAGCAAGGTTTCAAGATCCAGCAAGCCTCCGACCGGCTTCATGATGACATGAATGTCACCCGGCACATCAATACCCACACAAAGAGCGTCAAAGTTCTTTAACGGTGAGTCTTCCAGTTCAAACACCACATTGGGATCTTTGAACAGCTCAAGTCCGAGTTTTTGTAATGTGGTTTGAACGAGTCCCAGAAATCTGGACTGATTAAAAAAATCATCATACCGGTCAATGTTGAGCAGGCGAAATGCATGATACCTGTTTATGTTTTTAAAAGGCACACCCAAAGACTCTTCAACCCATGCCCCCATCTGGGCATTGTAAGCGGATTGAGTGTCTCGCAGAAAAACGCGGGCTTTTAGCGACCAGTCATCGAACGATATCTGTTTTTTATCCTCACAGTACTGCGCATAGTGGGCGTACCCGAATTTTTCCTTTACTGTTCTCACTGTGAGGTCGGTAACACCCAGCAGTATCGGATTGATTATTTTCTTGAAGAAAATGGTACAATCAGATCGCATCAAATTACGCTTCTGGAAATTGTCCTGTTTCTGAAGCCAATGAATGACCTGCAAGGCTGGTATCTTCTCGTCATCGATGTTCATACGCCCATGTTCCATGTAGAACTTGAGCATATCCCCCAAGGATGCCGTTCTTTGCTCAATAGCCAGGTCCATGCACGCGAAGAGGGCGCGTCCCGATCTGTCCCTTATATCTTCGTTGGACGCTCTGTCGAACATTCTTCTCAGAAAATCCACTGTCTTTTGTTTTAGTAGCAGAGGTCTGGATTCCAGGAGTTCACCGACCCCCAGAGCGGAAGGAAAACCTTGGGCCTGGTTGACGGCAAGCCGCGCCAAATCCCTATGGGCAGCGTCGAGTTGCTCGACAACCTTTGCGAGAGATAAATCACTCACGAATCACTACCTGACCAACAGAATGAATGGAAGGCAATCAGCCAATTTTGCGACGGCGTAGAATCAGCCGCCAGTTCTATTGCCGGTGTTCGGCGCAATAGCTAATCACTAATTTCCGATTTCTAAAATTATATCAAAGAAAAGCTCTCTGCAACTATTGAGTATTACAAGCAGACAAAACGACGATCTGCGCCTAGCCAGCCGCCCATTTTGATCTTGAATTGTAAGAGTTGCGTTGACCGTTCTTGCGATTTGGCCGGTTCTGGGCCGGACCTTTTGTTTTTTTGTTCATTAAGCATTCCCACGAACAATAGCCGTACGATGAATAAGTCATCGTTTGCACAGCGGTATATTCCCGCCCACAAGTTTTACACCTTTGCAAAATAATTCCTCCTGATTAAGTCCTGCCCATCTCTATAGATGCATTCAGTGACGTATTTATGTGATCGAAACTTAATCGGCTCCCAACATTCTGCCATGAGTCAATTGTGTAGTTGACTCCAAAGCAACGAATGCTGACGAGAACCGGCCTTCAAATTGCATCCGTCATCGCAGGCCGAAACCTGTGAAAACGATCGGCTGAGGCAACCGCCACCCCCCAGTGCTCGACATTATCCGATTAGCGACAAACAATCACCAGGTTACTCGAGGTTAGATCAAAATATTGCCGAGGTTCGGCTAAAAACGACCAATGTAACTAAGGATTCCAGGGTTGTATTGTCATTCCAGAAATTATTGATGAGCCCGCCCAATGTCCAGTAGCTGATTAACTTGACTAGTCGGCACTAAACCGATACGCGTTAGGACAACACATGCGCAAAAAAGTTCGTTCAGGCGCTAAATTCAGAGGACTTACGCGGCTTAACGCTTCAGTTACTTGATAATGGTTGTGCTAACGCCCCTCTGAGGGTTCCTGA
>CAZGVM010000092.1:0-1057 GCA_964528855.1 uncultured Desulfomonile sp.
CTGGGACAGCAAGAAAACTCGGGGCCTTGTATCCGTCGAATACAAGATCTGCATAGGCGAAATCATGCACTATCATGATCTTGTACTCATGGGCGAATTCGACTATTCTTTTGAAAAAGTCGTCGTCCACTACCATGGTCGTGGGATTGTGCGGAAAAGATATTATAAGCATCTTGGGCAGAGGCCACGTCAGTCTTACTGCCGCCTTGAGGTCCTCAAAAAAATCGCTATCTGGGCGGATGGGAACGTGACGTAAATCTCCTCCTGCTATTACGACGGAATAGGGGTGAATCGGATAAGTGGGGGAGGGAACAAAAACCACATCCCCGGGACTGATGGTGGCCAGAACCAAATGCGCAAGAGCGTCTTTTGCGCCCATAGTCGCCACCACTTCACTGTTCGGGTCCAGCTCCACGTCGTATCTTCGTTTCCACCAATCGGCAAACGCCATTCTAAGTTTTGGTATGCCCGCTGACGCGCTGTAGCGATGGTTGCGAGGATTCTGCGCCGCTTCAATCAACTTGTTGACTATATGTTGAGGCGTGGGGATGTCCGGGTTTCCCATTCCAAGATCTATGATGTCCTCACCCGCTCGTCTGAGCTTCATCTTCAGCTCATTGACGACCTGGAACACATACGGGGGGAGACGCTTGATTCTGCTGAACTCTTCCAATTTTACCTCCAACTGGCTTGCGGACTGAAATGGCCGTAGTCCTCTCAATGGAATGAGATTAAAGCTGCGGCCTAGTCCTCTATTTCCGAACCCGACAAAATAGCCTCCACTCTTGGTGTCCTGGCTCCGTCAGGTCCGTACAATTCAATTGTGCTTTCCACAAGTTCAACCTTTGCTTTAGTTAGTTTTGCCTCTACGCAGATTAAACTGGGATTAACATTGACTCGTGGATAAATCCATAGCACACGGGAAATCTTAAATCCAGTGTCAGTTGCCGTTTTCCTTATCAAATTCATACCGCTTGCCGGGTAAATGACAGACAAATGTCCATCCTTTTTTAACAGCTTGGAGGACACAGTGAACAATTCCGTTACCGGCATCATG
>CAZGVM010000092.1:1067-2098 GCA_964528855.1 uncultured Desulfomonile sp.
GGCGGGACAGAGCTTTCTCACTGAGTTTGTTTATTCTCCCGCGTCCAAATTCATGATATGGAGGATTAGAAACCACAATGTCAAAATTCTGAGGTCTGAAGAGCCTGTCGGCCTGCCTCAAATCCCCTTGAATCAGAAACACCCTGTCTTCAAGATTATTTATCAAGGTCCCACGTTTTGCTCTCAATACGGGGGCGCTTTGAATTTCAATACCAAAACAGGTGATGGTCCTGTTTTTCCGGGCCAGTCCAAAGGCTATAACGCCGTTTCCTGTCCCGGCGTCAAGCGCAAGGCTATCATCGTCAACATGTGTGAACCACGTCAGCAGAAGAGCGTCTTCGGAAACACGATATCCTTTAAGCGCCTGAATTATCCGGACTTTATTTCGAAACACACCGTCGATGGTTTCTGTTTCAGTTGACAGTTTCAAATGAGCGACTTCACAGTTTTCTACGTTTGAATCGAGGCTGTCTCGAACGCTGACGCCACATCAGAACACGTTCAAGACCATTCCAGACGACAGTTTTGGATAAAAATAGGTTGATTTCTGGGGCATTTTGTAGCCCTTCTCCGCTGCCCCTCTCATCTGATCGACTCGAGTCGGATTCAGGATGAAACTTACCAAGACATCGCCACGAACCGCCTTTTCTATCGCCTCCATGATTACAGGAGAATATTCAATCTTACCTTCGGAATTACCCGGATCCATCCCCAGACCCAGAGTCATGATGACTTCACGCAATATTGTGACATCAAGTCGTTTCAGGGTAGCCGGAATCGACTGGTCCATCACGTTGCCCGCTGCGTCGAAATCTTTGAGTTTGAGAAGTCTGAAACAGTTCTGGCCCTTAGTAACCAAGCCGAAGCATCCACCCACCTCGGAATGTTCACCTATGGCGCAGATAAATTTTTCAGCGTCTTCGGAAAAATTGTCGGTCGAGCATGAAAATTCCTCAACATCAAAATATGGGGCCAATGCCGCCAAAAGTTTCGAGGTATCAAAATTGGACAGTCCCTTGACCATCCTGTGA
>CAZGVM010000092.1:2108-12704 GCA_964528855.1 uncultured Desulfomonile sp.
AATATCGTCAAGCCTGGGTGAGACATTGAAGTCAAATACATCATGACGAAGTTGTAAGTGGCTTGCGGGTCGTAGGAAGCAGATTGCTCCATTTCCCTCTTGTATGCAAGAGCCGTCTCATAGCGATGATGACCATCCGCAATGAAAAGGCTTTTAGGAGCAAATTGCTCTACTATGGAATTGATAGCCTCCTCATCATCTATGATCCATGTCCTGTGGACGTTTTTGTTTGAGTCAATGGTGACCTGATCAGGTTCGTTATTCATGAATCTGGAGTATATGCCACAAATGTTCTCATGATCGTCATTGAAAAGCGAATGAATGGGGGTCAGGTTTGCCTTGCAAGCCCTAAGAAGCTCAAGTTGATCCTTCTTTGGCCCCAAATAAGTCTTTTCATGGGGTAGGACTTTACCTTGTCCATAGTCATCGACTTTAACCACGGCCACAATTCCATCAAGTCGTTTTTTGCCGCCGTCTGGCTGTTCAAATTCCATTTGGTATATTATCAGTGCCGGCTTGTCAGTTCTGACCAGCACGCCATCTTCAATCCAAAGACAGAGTGTCTCTGAGGCTCTGGTATGCTTGTTATTCCGTTCATCATCTTCCGGAAACTGTTTCCCCAGAACCAGTCTTATTATATTGAAAGGATGTGATTTATAAAACGCCTGCTGTTCCTCAGGTGAAATCACGTCGTAAGGAGGAGTAATTAGCACGTCAAGTTCTTTTGTGAGATGTTGTCCATACTTGACTACTGGGAATGCTTTTATTTGAGCCATCGGATTTTCCTTGATAAACAGAAGTAGTTTTATTGTTTGGTGAATTCCTTTAAAAGTCCAGAACCGATAACCTCGCCAGGAGGATTGCCGACTAAAAGAACATCATTTCAACATATCATGAGGAATTATTTCCGGTCAAATAATAAAGATTAGACAGGTCCGGGAATATTGGCGCATGAAGGAAACTCGAACGCGTTAAGCCTGATTCCGTCCTTCTCAGGATCATTGACTAAAATAACCGTATGTTTTCAGTGGTAATGGAGACCAAAAAAGCTTTTGCCGTGAATCAGGACAGGGGTAGGTGGATTTCAGAGGGATAATCGGGAAGTATTTGGGGAAAGGGGCATGAACCCCTTCCCCTGTCCGTAGTAAAATACTACTTTTTGGAATCTTTGACTTCTTCAAAATCGGCGTCAACAACATCGTCATCGGGTTTAGCCGAGGATGCTGATGCGCCTGCATGAGGACCACCAGCGTGCTCCGCTCCAGCGCCGGCCGGACCGGACGCTTGCTGATACATAGCCTCAGCCAGTTTGTGCGAAGCCTGCTGTAATTCTTCCATGGCGGCCTTCAAGGCGGCTGCGTCCGACCCTTCCATGGCTGTTTTGGTTTTTGTGACTGCCGCTTCAATTGCGCTGCGGACTCCGGCGTCAACCTTGTCTCCATGCTCTTTGAGCGTCTTTTCAGTCATGTAAACGGTAGAATCAGCCTGATTTCTGAGATCGATCAGCTCACGCTTCTTCTTGTCGTCCTCGGTATGGGATTCTGCGTCCCTGATCATTTGCTGAATTTCAGCTTCGGTTAATCCGCTGGAAGCAGTGATTTTTATTGACTGCTCTTTTCCCGTTCCGAGGTCTTTTGCGGACACGTGGACGATACCGTTGGCATCAATATCGAATGTAACTTCGACTTGAGGTATCCCTCTGGGGGCCGGAGGAATGCCTACGAGTTCGAATCGCCCCAGCGTCTTGTTGTCATGGGCCATTTCTCTCTCACCCTGCAAAACATGGATGGAAACAGATGGCTGATTGTCCGAGGCTGTGGAGAAAGTTTGGCTCTTCTTGGTCGGAATGGTGGTGTTCTTTTCGATGAGGCGAGTGAATACTCCACCGAGAGTCTCGATACCGAGTGACAATGGAGTCACGTCCAAAAGAAGCACATCTTTTACATCACCTTTGAGGACAGCTCCCTGTATGGCAGCGCCAATTGCGACTACTTCATCCGGATTCACACCCTTGTGAGGCTCCTTGCCGAAGAGTTCCTTGACCTTCGCCTGAACGGCAGGCATACGTGTCATGCCTCCCACAAGAATTACCTCATCGATCTGAGCGGCCGTCACACCGGCGTCTTTTATGGCGGTACGGCAAGGATTGACTGTTTTCTCTATCAGATCGGATACAAGCGCTTCGAGTTTGGACCTGGTCAGCTTCATGGTCATGTGTTTGGGACCGGAAGCGTCGGCTGTGATGAAAGGCAGATTTATATCGGTTTCCATTGAGGAACTTAGTTCGATCTTGGCCTTTTCGCCGGCTTCTTTAAGTCTCTGTAGAGCCATTTTGTCATTGCGAAGGTCGATTCCCTGATCCTTTTTGAACTCATCAGCCATATAGTCAATGATTCTCTGGTCGAAATCTTCACCGCCGAGGTGAGTGTCACCGTTTGTGGACTTGACTTCGAACACGCCGTCGCCTATTTCCAGAACCGATATGTCAAAGGTTCCGCCACCCAGGTCAAAGACCGCAACTTTCTCTTCCTTCTTCTTGTCCATACCGTATGCCAGAGATGCGGCCGTCGGCTCGTTGATAATTCTGAGCACATTCAGGCCTGCAATGCGTCCGGCGTCTTTCGTAGCCTGTCTCTGTGAATCATTGAAGTAGGCAGGGACTGTAACCACCGCATCAGTCACCTCTTCGCCCAGGTAATCCTCTGCGGTCTGTTTCATCTTCTGCAGGATCATCGCCGAAATTTCCGCAGGAGTGTATTCCTTGCCACGGGCGTCAACGGCAGCGTCTCCGTTCTTGCCTGAGACAATCTTGTAAGGACTTATCTTGATGTCGGCCTGAACCTCTTTGGATTCATATTTTCTTCCAATCAGTCTCTTTATGGCAAAAAGCGTATTTTCAGGATTGGTTATCGCCTGTCTTTTTGCTACCTGGCCAACAAGTCTCTCTCCCGATTCGGAGAAAGCGACCATTGAAGGTGTGGTTCTACCGCCTTCTGAATTTGTTATGACTACAGGGTCTCCGCCTTCCATGACTGCAACGCATGAGTTTGTTGTTCCAAGATCTATTCCTATAACTTTACCGGCCATCTTTTCCTCCCGACGCCGTGCTTACGGCGCTATATGTATTAACTAACAATCGTTTCCCTTATCACCTGGTTGATACGACCACTTTTGAAGGACGCAGCAATCTGTCCTGGTACATGTATCCTTTTTCCAGCTCTTCAACTATTGTGTTTGGATCCTTGACTGGATCCTTGATGGTGGCTATTGCCTCGTGAAATTCAGGGTTGAAAATCCTGCCGATGGACTCAATTGCAGTCACGCCAAAACGCCCCAGGACATCCTTGAACATGTTGGCCGTCATTTTCACTCCGTCCAGCAGCGATCCGGAAGCCTGAGCCGCCGAAGCCGCAATTGCCCGTTCCAGATTGTCTATTACAGGCAAAAGATCCCTGATTAAATCTTCATTCTTGTACTTCAGAAGTTTGCTTCTCTCCTGAATACTTCTCTTCTTGTAATTTTCGAACTCTGCTACGGCGCGTATCCATTTGTCCCGATTTTCTTCGGCCAACTGGATTGTTCTAGCCAACTCGTCCACCTGGGTTTCCATAGTGTCAGTCTGTTCGGAATCCCCTGGCATATCCTGCTGTTCCACCACGCCCGCGCCTTTAGTAAAGTTAGTGTGAGTCAAATCAGAACCGTCTGTTGTCAGGCCTTCTTTTTTGCCGGCAACATGCGGTTTAATTTGATCGCCATTTTTATCAGTCATTTAATTAACCCCGTGTATCGTAGCGGAATAACCCGGCATTTTTTAATTACATGTCAGTCTGACAATTCGCAAAAACCATAACCACATTCGTGATTTGATTATGAGGTTGACAATTAACCTCGAAACATTCGAACCAGACGGCGTAGTCATTAGATGGCGTCCGACTGGATACTGACTTCTAGTTCAGACTCACATGGACATTTGGGCGCCATGAATGCGGTTGTCAAGAGCGGTGGTGTCCGGATTGAAGGGCTTTTTTGTATAATTGATCGATTGTGCGCTGAATTTCTAAAAAAATACATTCTCTGAGCGCTATTTACTTAAAAACCGGTCAAAAATCTTTAGACAACAAGGTTTTTCCATGAACTTTCAATAGATTTTTCTTGATCCTGTAAAGCTTTTCAGAGAGAGACACCTTGTAAATATGTGGATTGGCAAATCTTTTGAATTCGGGTTCGAGCCGCTCGGTTTGCGCAATTGCTCGGTTACGACATTCATCCAGTGAAGGAGGTTCGTAAACCTGCTCTCCCTCGAGAAAGATGGGTATCATAAGCTCTTCAGCGCGGTAAGGGGGTTTGTAGACCTTCTTCATGTAGTCGTACATGGGATGATGCGCAGTGATCTTTCGCCCGCAAGGAGTCGGCTCATCATATTGAGCAAGAAGATCTCCTATCATTCCTCCATGAGTATTATAAAAGCGAAATATCTTTTTGACTCCAGGGTTTGTGACCTTCATGGGATTGTGCGAAATTTTTATTTTGGGCGTCAGATCGCCATATGAACAGTCAGCAGCCATAAGTTTGTAAACAGCCCCCAGAGCGGGTGTCTGAAACGAGGTTATCAACTTGGTTCCCACGCACCATATATCGATTTTGGCCCCCTGTTCACGGAGGCTCTCTATAATCCATTCGTCCAGGTCACTGCTGGCAAGGATTTTCACCTCAGGGAAGCCGGCCTGATTCAACATTTCCCTGGCTATTTTCGAATAATAAGCCAGGTCTCCCGAATCAATTCTGATACCTTGCAGTGTTTTTCCCTGGCTTCTCATATCCCGGGCCACAGATATAGCTTTCTTGATTCCCTGAACAGTGTCATAGGTATCCACCAGTAAAACGCTGTTGTCCGGAAAAACTTTCACAAAGCCTTGAAAGGAGTCCAGTTCTTCATCAAAGCTTTCGACCCAGCTATGGGCGTGAGTTCCTTTGACGGGGATGCCGAAAAGTTTTCCGGCCCGTACATTTGACGTTCCCGAACACCCACCGATGTACGCGGCTCGAGCCCCGTACGCTGCCGCCTCGACTCCATGAGCCCTTCTTGTGCCGAATTCCACCACAGGCTCACCCCTTGTGGCCTGTCTCAACCTGGCGGCCTTGGTGGCTATAAGAGTCTGATGGCCCACCAGAGCAAGCATTGTGGTTTCAAGTATTTGAGCCTCATCAATGGGGCCAGTGACTCTGATCAGGGGTTCTCCGGGGAACACTACCGTTCCTTCCGGAACCGCCCAGATGTCACCTGTGAATTTTATCCCCTTCGACAGCGATTCCATTGCCGGGTCAGAAAAAATTCCAAGACTCCCCAGATATTCAAGGTCATCAGGAAGAAGGCACAAGTTGTTTATATGGCTGATTACACTTTCCAAACCGGCAAATATGCTATAACCGCCATTGTCGGGATTCAGCCGGTAGAACAGGTCAAAACATGCATTCTGCCTGTTTCTGCCAAGAGACCTGTAGCCTGCGACCATCGTCAATTCGTAAAGATCAGTATCAATTGTCCTGTTTTCACATTTCAGTCCGCGGTAGGCCTTTTGGGCGTCAACGACTCCGATCAACTGCCCGTCTTTCTCGTCTACCAGATTCACGCTATCGATTGCCGCCCCGGACCGTCCGTCCATCAATTTCGGTTTCATTAGATGAGATCTTTCTTTGAATCACTGAAAAATTTTTCGAAAGAGGCTTGATAAGGGTTGGATGCGACACCCCATTCCGTGACAATTCCGTGAATCAATTCGTTGGGAGTGACATCAAACGCAATGTTTCTTACTTTGACACCCTCGGGGGCTATTCTGCATCCGCCTATATGCGTCACTTCTTCGGCTTTGCGCTCCTCAATGGGAATTTCTGATCCGCTTTTCAGAGACATGTCTATTGTCGATAGGGGCGCAGCGACATAAAACGGTATCTTATGGTAACCTGCCAGAACTGCCACTGAATAGGTTCCAATCTTGTTGGCTGCATCACCGTTCGATGCGATCCTGTCAGCTCCGACTACCACTTTGTCAATGAGGCCTCTTTGCATCATCGCACCGGCCGTATTGTCCGGAATAAGGGTTACGGGGATTCCCAGTTTCATCAATTCCCACGATGTGATTCTTGAACCCTGGTTCAAAGGTCTGGTCTCATCCGCCACAACCGAGATTTTCTTGCCCTGTTCAAATGCCGCCCTTATAACGCCCAAGGCTGTGCCGTAACCGGCAGTAGCCAGTCCTCCCGCGTTGCAGTGGGTCAGCACCGTTTCTCCATCCTTGATCAGGGCCGCCCCGTGAGATCCTATCCGTTCACAAAGCGCTCTGTCCTCCTTCTCCATCAGCACTGCTTCCCTGACCATAGCGTCTCTGATCTCGGACGGGCTCAACTCAGCAATTCTCTCAAACAGGGATTTCATCCTGTTGACCGCCCAGAAAAGGTTCACCGCAGTCGGTCTGGTCGAGGCGATTGCAGAACACACTTCTCCAAATCGGACAGACAACTCATCGTAGTCATCACCTGAATCCAGAAGCCCCAACGCTATCCCCATTGCCGCCGCCACTCCGATTGCCGGCGCGCCTCGCACCGACAGACGCTTTATAGCCTCGCACATCTCATCTACATTGCTAATTTCAATGTATTCCTCACGTAAAGGTAACAGAGTCTGGTCGAGAAGTCGTATATGATCACCTTTCCACTCTATGGTTCTAAATGGATCTGACAAATTGGCCTCCATGAAACAAACCGGAATAACGTAACAAGCTCAACGCCGCTGCAATTTTCAACATGGTCGCTGGGGCTCCGTTTTAGGACCCTATGATAGCACATCAGGCAATAGTTTTCATATTTACTGATGAAGCCTTCAAGGCGCCTGAAACCGAGCGTCACTGAAAGTTGATGCAAAATATAAATGTATAAAATTAGTTAGATATAATAAATAAAACACTTTTTACTTGATATTATGATAAAGCGCTGCTATATGAATTTCAAAACAGTTGAGAGGTAGCATGATGATCAGGTCCATTTTTGTTGTAGTAGCTTTCTTTTCAATCCTGTTGATCACAGGGCCTGGCCAGGTATTTTCTGATAGCGGTATGGCGCTGAATATGTGCCAGGAACTGGTTAACAATGCTAGAAACTATGAAAGTAGGGCCACATGGCATAACCGGGTTTGCAAAAACCTAATGCAACAAATTGAGAACATGTCTAAACAGCCTAAGAACTCAGGAACTTCTCAGGCATTAGAAACTCTGTTCCAGCAATATGACCAAAACCGGGAGATGGAAAACAAGTTTCGTCAGTTGTTTCGACAAACCTCGGAAGAGGCGGAACGCTGCATGAAATCCGTCAACTAGTAAATCCAACCTTCCGGACCTGATTCTGACTACTCTCGACGAATCAACCATCAAAAAGTTCGCATTTGCAGGAGCCTGATATCCTTTGACATCAGGCTCCCGCCTTTGTGCTCATTCTACCGACACTAACATTTTTGACTTCAGGGCCAGCCTATTTACAAATAAACCTGCTGTAAGATATTCTTCACCGATGATGGAAAGGTATTTAACATGACGCAGTTCATTCCCAGGGAGTGGCTTGTGGCCCAAGCGGTGGTTTGCGATGAACTCCTGGAAGCCGTGAGTAGTTTCATGCATGAAATGTGCGTACACGGTGTGACAATCGAGGAAGACGCTGGAAATGCTCGTATAACGGCGTACTTTGAGCCTGATTCAACTGATGAAGTCCATCAGGAACTAAATAATTATATTGAAGAGCTTTCAGGGGCTTTTCCGGAATATCCCAAGGCTGAGGTTACATTTAGCACTGCGTTGTCTGAAAACTGGGCGGTGGCTTGGAAAGACAACTTTAAAGTCATGAAGGTAGGCGCCAAAATCATGATAAGCCCTCCATGGTTGAATCCTGACCCGGGCGAACGCCAGTTAATAATCATAGAACCTGCGGAAGCTTTTGGCACGGGTTCGCACGAGACGACTCAGGGTTGTCTTGAGCTTCTGGAGGAAGTCCTGGATGAGCAGAAAACGCAAGGTCTATCTACGGCGGTTTTAGATGTCGGTTGCGGTTCCGGCATTCTTGCCATAGCGGCGGTAAAACTGGGAGCTGATTCCGTCACTGCGATTGATAATGACCCTGTAGCAGTAGAATCAGCAATGGAAAATGCGCAATTGAACCGGATAGAAGAAAAGATTATCCTTGAAAACCGGGGGATCCGGGAATGGTCGAAAAGGTTTCCGATTGTCACGGCAAATCTGGATGCCATGACACTGACATCAAACGCTGATACCCTGAAAGAAATCTTCATCAACAAACTTGTCATATCCGGCGTGACCATAGATCAGTGGGATTCCCTTAAAGATGTGTTTCGGACCCACTCTCTCAGACTCTGTCGGGAACTGATCAAAACGGAATGGGTGAGCGCCGTTTTTTCCCACTGAAATTGTTGCCCAGCATGCCGAATCACAAAAAGAAAATTGTAATCGTGGCCGGTCCTACTGCCTCCGGAAAAACCTCACTTGCCATAAGACTGGCCACTCTTTTTCACGGAGAAATTGTTTCCGCAGATTCGATCCAGATCTACAGGAGCATGGACATCGGTTCGGCCAAACCTGCCGAGGCCGAAAAAGCGCGTATTTACCACCACATGATTGACATACGGGATCCGGATGAAGATTATTCGGTAGGAGACTATGTAAGAGAAGCACGCTCAGTAATTGAAAGAATTATTAAGAAAGGGACCCTTCCATTTGTAGTAGGTGGAACCGGACTCTACATCAGGGGTCTATTAGGGGGACTGGTCGATCTTCCTCCGTCAGATCCCGACTTGAGAGCAGAATTATTCAGACAGCTCCAGGAATCAGGCCCGAGCGCGTTATACGAAAGGCTTAACAGGTTAGACTCTGAAAGCGCTTTGAGGATCGGAGCGCATAACGCCTCTCGTATAGTAAGGGCACTGGAAATCCTTGAACTTACCGGAAGGCGGATGTCCGAACTGATCGATGAGCATGTTTTTCGTGAACGACCTTATGACGCGTTGTTCGTGTGCATAGCTCCAACCAGAGAAGTTTTATATGAACGCATTGATAATCGTGTAGAAAATATGATAAACACTGGATTGTTACAGGAAGTTACTAACCTCAGAAGCATGGGTTACGGTTCTGAGTTGAAATCGATGCAATCCTTGGGCTACCGTCACGCTGCGATGATTCTTGACGGAAAGGCGGACGCGGAAGAAGCCGTTCGCTTAATGAAAAGAGACACCCGACACTATGCCAAGAGACAACTCACTTGGTTCAGGTCGGAATCAGACGCTAAGTGGTTTGATCCTTTTAATATCTCGGCTATCGAGGTTTTTGTTGAAAATTTTCTCGGTCAGGATTGTCCAGGCCGAGATTTTCTCCCAGTCATGCCGACTGATCCGATCAAGCGGTTCTGATTTGGGATTATGCGCATGGGGGCGCTCAAAATGCCTAAAACACATTTTAACATTCAGGATCAATTTCTTAATCAAGTCCGAAAGGCCAGGATAGAAATTGAGGCAGTTTTAACCTCTGGCAGTTCCATCAAAGGGTATGTTCGCAGTTTTGACAGTTTCTGTATAATTGTAGAAGACCCTGAAGACACAAAATTGGTTTATAAACATGCTCTGAGCATGATCAAGCCGGCAGAGGCCGGGGTAAAAATACCGGGCCTGGTTTAAACTGCCGGCGTTATAAATCCCGGAAAATTCTTTGTCAGTGAATCACCGGCTCCAAAACGTCAGAGTGGGTCGCAAAACGGACAAAGGCCATGCGAACCCATGGTCTTTGTCCTGAATCATATTTTCACAAACTACTCTCGCTGATCTCAGCCCAAATTGCTGTCAGATAAAAAAACGAGACATGCCTTCGTTTTCAAAGGCAGTTTCAACATCAGGGAGTAGCCTGTAGTAAGTGGTTTTTCAAGAAAGGTTCAAGTGGAAACCTATGACCTTTGATCGTGAGCCTCCTAGACAAATTGTCGTAACACCGACAAAAAGTGTCGGTATATCAATAATTCTCACAGTCATTTTTGGTCCCTTGGGAATGTTTTACTCCACGATAACAGGGGCCATAATAATGATCATAGTATCCGGGATTGTCGGACTGCTGACTGTAGGTTACGGATTGGCCATAACTCATCCTGTTTGTGTTGTGTGGGGAGCATTGGCCGCTCACTCATACAACAAAAAGCTTCTTGGTGGATTGACATTACCCTGAAAACCAACCAGGTTCCATCATGTAGATGGGCGCTTTCTTCGGAAACGACTGCCGACAACCTCCGGCGCCATTTTCTTGCCAAATGACCTCGAGAGCGTTGTGGATTTAAAACAGCGGTCAAACGGTTCTATTAACGCATAAAAAAACAGGAGCCAGTGGTTACTGACTCCTGTTTTCTTTTTATTCAGATATTTTACCGGCCGGATTTACTACCAGCGTGAACCACGGTTTCTGTCGTCACGACGACCACCGCCGCCACAACCACCGCCACCGGCGTTTTTGTGTTTAGCTCCATTAAATAGCTTTGGAATTATATGCTATTTGTATTGGT
>CAZGVM010000093.1:0-12516 GCA_964528855.1 uncultured Desulfomonile sp.
TTTCCCTGCTACTTTGGTGGCAGCCGCAGTGCTTATGGGGCTCACATTCCCCTTGATGACGCTGATGCCCAATGATTCGGAGAAGACATCGCCTCAGGCGGCATCCAGACTCAGCCTGGAGGAAATAAAGAGTAATTTCAGGAACGCGTCTATAGTCGCTATTCTTCTGATAGCGGTTGTTGTCTGGACGGCCTATGCGCCGGTATTCTTTTTTCTCAACAATTTCGGCGCCTCAATAGGCGTTTCCAATCCCGGTTTCTTTTTTACAGTTTCAAGCGTGGCCGAGATAGTTGTGCGGCTTATTGGCGGAGGATTGATGGACAAGGGGAACAAGCCTTACCTGCTGATATCGGCAGTTCTTTGGCTGAGCGGTTGTTACGCAATGATGGGTTTTGTCAAGAGCGGGCACATATTCTTCCTGATGGGTTTGTTGATGGGAATAGGCTGGGGTTTGATAATGCCGTTGCTTTCCAGCATCGTATTTGATATTTCCGAACCTAGGTTTCGGGCTTTTAATACCAACATCACTTTTCAAATGTTCCAGATGGGTTTTTTTGTTGGTCCTATTGTCGGAGCGCACTTTATGAATTCGGCTGGATTACCTCAATTTTTTATCTTTGCTGCAGTGGCGCTCGTTTTTAGCGTTGCCCCGGCTTTCGTGATCTTTCGTTGTCGTGGGAGTCAATATTGAAGGAGCTCGAGAAAATTGAGGTCTTATCTCTAATTAGAACAAATTGAACCTCAAAAAAATTTATTAAATTGATCCGGAGGCTGATTTGGAAATAGATCTATCATTTGAGAACGATATAGCAATAGCAAGAATTTGTGGAAGAGTGGACACGATTGCAGCGCTGGATTTTCAGGGGTGTCTGGAAGGCGCGTTGACTTCCGGTTCCAGGAGGGTAATCCTTGATATGAAGGACATGTCCTACATTAGCAGCGCAGGCTTAAGGTCCGTGCTGATACTGTGCAGAAAGGCTCGTTCATCAGACGTCGCTCTGATTTTTTGCGGCATGAATGACGTTGTCCGGAAAATATTCAAGGTAAGCGGCTTTTCCCAGTTTACTAAAATAGCGGACAATGTTGAAGAGGCAAAAGGCTGAGGGCCGATGGCTGAATCGATATGTGGTGTTGGTGAACTTGAAACAGTCTCACTTGTACAGAATTTGGACAAGATTAAAAGTTGGGCGGAGCAATGCTGGCTTGACTCAGGTTTTCCGGCGGATAAAATGTCGGAGATGCTTCTGGCCCTGGAAGAAGCCTATGCGAATGTGTGCTTTCATGGATACGCTGGCATGCCGGGTCCGGTAAGATTTCAGTGTTATAGAGGTCAGGACAATTCTTTAATATACAAAATGACCGATTGGGCAAACCCATTCGATGTGACAAAAGTCGCAGCGCCTGACATCAAACCTCCTTTGGCAGACAGAGAGATCGGCGGGCTGGGTATTTTGCTGATCAGAGAGATGGCCGATGAAATTGAATGGAGCCATGAAAACCATTCTAATACGCTCAGCCTGATATTCAGTTTTGTACCTCAAAACGACAAGAGTTAAATTATGTCGAATATAAAGAGTGACGTAGGTTCACCCAAACAATTCAGATTTGGGATTACCGCAAAACTGACGCTCTGGACCCTTTTGGGGACTTCGTTAATTTTAGCGTTCACTCTACAGTACAGTGAATATTTTTCATCGCGTATAATTCTTGGACTTGTAGAAAAAAGCGCAACCGGTGTGGTGCAGTCGGCCTCGCTTCAGTTTGACGATCGTTTGCAATCTGTCATACGATCAACAGAAAACCTCGCTTACGCCGTAGAATTCGGAAACTGGAATGAGGTGTCGCTCCTTGACCTGCTTGAAACAGTGGTCAAGGAGAACAATGACATTTATGGAGCTACCATTGCCTTTGAACCGTATTCGTTCAATTCGGACATCAAGGCTTATGCTCCCTATTACTGCAAAACTTCACACGGGATGGAACTGGTCCAATTGGGCAAGCCCGAATATGATTATTTCAACAAGGACTGGTATTCCATTCCCAAACGGACCAAGAAGCCGTATTGGAGCTCTCCCTATTTTGACGCAGGTGGTGGCGATATTCAGATGGTCACCTTTTCTCGTCCCATGTTTCGGAGAAATTCACCGGCCCAAACACCAGAGATAAAGGGTATCGTCACAGCCGATCTCTCCCTTGAACGTCTAAGCCATGATATTTCGGATTTATTAAGAATTCACTCCAATCATGCATTTATGGTCTCGGATGAAGGAGTTTTCATAGCCAGCCCAAACGCTGATCTTCTTTTTAAACAATCAATTCAGGGCCTGGCTGTTAAGAACGGAAAACCGCTCCTGAAACAACTAGCCCACGAAATGACAACTAGTCGCTCAGGTTTTGTAGATGCCGGAGATTTTTTGTCGGGAGTCGATTCCTACTGCGCTTTTTACACAGTTCCAACGACAGGGTGGAGAATAGCGGCGCTATTCCCCAAACACGAACTGTTCAAGTCTTCCAGGGAACTGAACCAGAAACTGATTGCCATAGCCATAATCGGGGTGCTCCTCCTCATAGCCGTGAGTTACATGGTCGCGCTCTCTTTCACCAATCCTATCAAGTTACTGGCGAAGGCCACCAGGAAAATAGGGACAGGAAATCTTGAAGTAAAGACTCCCGGAACTGACAGACGGGACGAGATTGGTGGGTTGTCTCTCGCCTTTGAAGCGATGCAGAATTCTCTGCGTGATTACATCCAGAGATTGACCACTGCGACTGCTGAAAGAGAGCGCATAGAGAGCGAACTGGCAATAGCCGCCAATATTCAGAGAAGCATGCTCCCTGCGATTTCTCCAACTATTGGGGAAAGGCAGGATCTGGATGTTTGCGCTTTGATGCAACCTGCTCGAGAAGTAGGAGGAGATTTTTACGACTTCTTTTTTGTTGATCAGGACAGTGTTTGCATCGCAATTGGGGATGTTTCTGGAAAAGGGGTGCCCGCAGCCTTGTTCATGTCCGTGACCAAGTACCTGGTGGAGGCCACTGTATCTTCGGAACACAAGTTGGATATTGCCCTGAAGCAGGTAAACAGCTTGCTGTTGAGAAACAATGAAGAGTGTATGTTTGTAACCATTTTTCTGGCTATACTGAATTTAAAGTCAGGGCTCTTGACATATGCCAACTGTGGACACAATCCCCCCTTATTGATAGTTCCCGGAGCAAGTGTGAGGCCTTTGAGTGAAGCGACTGGGCCTATTCTGGGTGTGCTTGAGGACCCCAAAATCTGGACAGAGTCCTGTCAGCTTGAACCCAATTCGATAATACTCACTTTTACCGACGGGGTGACGGAAGCCTTCAATTCGTCCGAAGAATTGTTTGGCGATGACAGGCTTGTTAAATCAGTTTCTTCCGCCGGTGAAAAGTCAGTGAGTAGTGTAGTCAACGAAGTCATGATCAATCTGAAGCTATTTTGCGGAGATTGTCCTCAAACGGACGACATCACGATGTTGGCTCTAAAATTCAGGCCCAAACAAAACCCACATTAAATTTATCCTGACCTGGATTAATTCCGGTTCCGAAACGCAGTTGTCAAGGTTGACTCCAGCTTCAAAACCCCTTGATTCTGTAATTCAGGTTGCCGTCTTTGGATTGCTGGTCCAGTTCAATTTCAGCGATCCCGCTTTTTACAAGTTCCTGAAGTATTGCTTCAGCTTTATCCGGAGATATGTCCATCTCGAGGGCCAGCCTGGTGGTGTTTAATAAAGATCCGTATTTGTGAGCGGCTATGAGGGCTTCTGTGGTGTCTTTCAACCTGGGTTTCCATGAAGACACGATTAAACCTGATATGAGAAGCGCCACCCCGATGCCTGCAGAATACAACCCAGTGGTCGAAAACATTGACACGGCGCAGGAACTAAGCAAAGTCATGGCGCCAAGTAAACTCAGGCCTCTTCCAGCCCATTTCCATCGCGAAGCCAACCGGGAACGTTGCTTCAAATAATCTTCAATAGTTGAGGAAACTCCGGTAAGTTCTGATTCCACTTCTTTGCCCAAGACTCCGTATTTTGTTTTATCCCAGTAATCCGACAGGGTCTTGTGAGCGATGCCCTTGCTTTCAAATTTCGGGCGGTCCAATTTTTCTTTCATTTAATCCTCAGCCGCCCATTCCTTTTAAATTCACAATGGGGACAATAATCATATTTGATATTTATGATATAATCATCCGTAACGCAATTAAGCAATCCAGTCGGATCAAGAAACAGATAAACACGATCAGTTTAATGGGAGTCAGAAAGGAGCAGAAATGACGGCAAAAGGGAAAGGATTGATAGTCTACGGTGCAAAATGGTGCCCTGACGCCAAAAGAACCAGAAGCTTTCTCGATTCAAACAAGATTGATTATTTCTGGTTCGATGTAGATGAAGACCCGGCAAACAAAGAATTTGTAATTAAGACCAATGGTCGATTTGTCATACCTACGCTCCTGTTCGAAGATGGGACTGTAATGACGGAGCCGAGTGATGCGGATTTGGGAGCAAAATTAGGAATCGTTTGAGGTCACAAGGTGATTAATCCGTAATCAAAAGGTTGCGATTTCGAGCGTCTTGGGGGAGCCTTCCTGATTCTGTTGCGATTGTCAGAACAACAGCATCAGGATGCCATTCCAACATTTTTTAGGCTGATTTTTCAGATGCGCCAAGGAGTAGATATTCCTGAATCAACTGATTTATGTCACCATTAAGGACAGCGGTTACATTGCCGATCTCGCAGTTTGTGCGATGGTCTTTGACCATTTGATACGGTTGTAAAACATAAGATCTGATTTGGGACCCCCATGCTATTTCTTTCTTGTCCTTGTTCAGATTGTCTTTTTCTTCTTTTTTCTTCTCTAATTCCAGGTCGTATAACCGTGACCTTAGAATTTTCATCGCCATGGCCTTGTTTTTGTGCTGGGAGCGCTCATTCTGGCATTGTGCCACTATCCCTGTAGGCATGTGAGTTATTCTCACAGCGGAATCGGTTTTGTTGACATGCTGGCCACCGGCCCCTGAGGCCCTGTAGGTGTCAATCTTCAGATCGGCTTCGTTAATCTGGATATCGACGTCGTCATCGGCCGTCGGGTATACGAAGACAGCAGCGAAAGATGTGTGTCTTCTGGCATTGGCGTCAAAAGGAGATATCCGGACCAGTCTGTGAATTCCCATTTCCGCCTTCATTCGACCGTAAGCGTAATCGCCTTCAATCGTGAAAGTCACCGATTTCAGGCCTGCTTCTTCCCCTGGTAAAGTGTCCAGGATTTCTGACTTGTAACTTTCCAGTTCCGACCATCGCAAGTACATTCTCAAAAGAATTTCAGCCCAATCCTGAGCCTCGGTTCCTCCAGCGCCTGCGTGAATCTCAACAATGGCGTCCCCTTGATCCTCCGTTCGGGTAAACAGTCTTTTTATCTCCATGTCCCGAACATGATTCTCTACGGTGGACAGTTTGTCCACAACCTCATTAATAGTGGATTCATCATTTTCTTCCAGTGCTAGCTCAAAAAGCACGGATATGTCTTCAACCTCGGAACTGAGCGCGTTAAAACTATTGAGCAGGCTGGTAAGCTGCTTTTGTTCCTTAAGTACGCTTTTAGCAGTCTCAGGATTATTCCAGAAATCCAAATCCTCCTGGATTTTCTGTAACTCTGTCAGTCTTTTTACCCTGCTATCGAGGTCAAAGATAACCTCTGAGTTTGTCTGATTTTTCTCGTAGCTGAGAAATTCTCTCCTGAACTTCAAACATTTTTTCAATCCTCCGTTGAACGATGAGAGCCAGCGTACGCTCGGCCCTCTAAATATTTATTGTAATCACTGAATCCTTCAGTGTCGGTTTTTTCCAGAGCTTCATCGATTATTTTTAGCTTCGAATCCAGGTTATCGATGAAATGAACCAGAATGGCCTCTCTGGTTAAAGGTTTGACCAGGGCCCCAAATTCAAGTTCTCCATGATGGGATAACAGAACATGTTCCAGTTCTGAAAACCAGGGCTCTGGCAACACACCTAATTCGCCCGCCACATCCCTTAACATTTCTATTCCCAGCATCACATGACCTTTGAGACGGCCTAAAGCCGTCCGTCCCCTGGACGCCGCATCTATCTCATTCAGTTTGCCTATGTCGTGGAGAATTGCTCCAGCCACTGCCAGATTCCCATTGATTCCCGGAATCATGCCGATGAGGGCCTGGACTTTAATCATTACTGTGTACGTATGCTCGATCAATCCTCCATGATACGCATGATGAATCCTTCTGGCTGCCGGGAAAGTCTTGAACTGCTCAGAATGACTCTCGATAACTCGCCTTGCAAGTTCAGACAACTCAGGCGGATTCAAGAGTTCCACGCAATGAAGAATCTCCTTGTACAATGATTCAGTCTCAAAAGATGTTTTGCGAATCAGGTGGTCTAAGTCGGATATCTCCGAGATGTCGGCCTTGCGGATTCTTTCAATGTTGAACTGAAGAATCTCGCCATAGACCTGGGTCGAACCCTTTGTCTTCACGAAATCTCCGTTCTCAAAGTCCAACCTGCTTGACTTCATGGAGTTTGACCATAGTTTGGCTGGAATTGATCCGCTCATATCCGACAGAGTCAAACTCATATAGTCCTGGCCTGTTTTGGTCTTACGGAGTTCTTTGGATGAAACCTGAAAAAACTGGAGAATTTCGAGCCCGGATTTTAGGTCTTTTATGAGTATATGTTCCTGAGGGGAAAATAAATTGTCCATTTCCAGCTCTCTCAATAAGTTGGCATGCAGAATTTCTTTATCGTAGATGACCGATAAATAAAGGTCAATCCCCCAATCTATAATGCCTGAAGCAATTTCATCGATGGATATTGCTAATAACGGATAGGACGAGACTTAAACGGAGATAAAACGGAGCCGTCAATTCTCTTGTCCATGGTGTCAAGGCATTTTTCCATGAGTTCCTGAACGTCAATTTTTTTTCCACCATGCAATATGGAGTATATCTCCCCGAGTATTAGCGGGTGAAAACCACGCTGCGCAGCGATTCGTTGAGCAAAACGACTGGCTTCAAATCCCTCGACTGCGATCTTTTTCTTGCGGTATTGCTCCATCAGGGCTTTGGCGGGCCGAGGCTTGCCCTGCTTTTCATCAATTTGAGCTAGTTCACGACCAAAGGCTGCGGATCGTCCACCTCTGCAGGTCGCCAGCAAGTCCGCCATCCAAACCTGGGATTCGGCATCGAAAGTCTCAGGGGCAGCTCCGAGAAGTGAACCGAAGTCACGTATTTCGGATGTTACAAGAGTGGCGTAAGTGGCCAGAAAGTTCTCAGGGGCCTGTTTGGAACCTTCAAGAATGCCGTACCCGATTGCGTAGACATTTTTTAGGGCGGCTGCCAGGGTGGTGCCGATGACGTCGTTTGAGTGGACAAGGCGAAAGAGATTTGTATCGATAAGCGGCTTCATCCGCTCGAAGGTCTCATAATTTTCGCATGCGATCTGGGTGACCCCGGCTCCTCCCAGAACTATCTCATGCGCCAGATTAGCGCCAGATAAAGCCGAGACCCTCATCTTCTTGCCGAGTCTTTCCAGCTCTTCACGAACAGTCTGGCACGGCAACAAACCTGTCTCCGGAATGAATCCCTTCGTGGCAATTACAAGGTCACTGCCATCGGGCGCCAGTTCCACCACTTTTGTCATTGTCGAATAAAAGTACTTACTGGGAGTGACAATCAAGATGAGAGATGTATCGCCAACAGCCGCTATCAAATCCGCTTCAGGACGAATGGACCTCGGAAGGGCAATGTCCTTGAACAGCAAGGGGTGTTTGCCCTCTAGGGTAAGTTTTTCGATTATTTCCTCTCGGGTATCATACAGTATCAGCGAATGCTCGGACAATTCCTCTTTCTTCAGCAAATTCTGACCTATCAGCAGGGCAATTGTGTAGCCCCATGCTCCAGCGTTGATGACAGTCAGAGTGTTTCGCCCCCGAAGAGGATAGATGCGCCTGTCAGCGTGATAAGAATAGAAGCTGAGAAGAGACTCGTCCTTGGCGGAATACGTCCTGTGAATGACTGAACTGGAAATTGCCCCTCTTTTTGTCAAAACTCGTAGTCCAAGATTGACCGACTGAGGAATGTCGGAAACTACAAGAGGATGAAATGGAGGCGTTTTCCTGTAACGTGTCTTGAAAAACGTCGTAGTGTTGTCAACTTCCTGTCTGAATCGTTACCTGAGGTTTTTGAGGCTGACTTTAGCCTGACCATGAAGGGCTTTGGCCACAAGGTGTGAAGGATGTATCATCTTGTTCTTGGCTATTTCTTCAATAGCCCTGTGAGATATTCTTTGCAAAGAGATCCTGTTGTCGTGAGCCAATTCAAATGGATCTCCGAATCCCACAGAGACGTCTCCAAATATCTCCTCTATTTTGCTCAGAACCTTCTCGGGAGACCTTAGGCCAAGAACAAACGGGGCGACTCTCAGTCTGTTACGGGGAAACATCGACAGGACAGGGAAAAACCACGGAGCAGTAAGGTAACTATCGTCCGGTATTACGGAATACGATATCGATATGGGGATGACCAGCGCCTTCCCTGACGCCTTCACCGATGATATGACTGCATGTGGCACATAGGGTTCACGGAGAATACCCTCTCTGGATCGTACGGTATACCTGCTTGTTCGAGCGTATAAGGCCTGAACTTCATTTTTCTCCGCCAGCGCCGCGCTAAACCAGGAATATGCTCTATGCCCCAGGGGAGGGAGGGTCTTTGCAACCTTTAAGGCCCGGAACCCGTTCAGCCACTTCGACGCCCAGCCGCCCATTACGCTTCCGGTGACATGCATGACGGGAGATGGTAAGCCAAGCCTCCGGATTGCTCCAGCGGTGTGGATGTAATCAAAATACGATGAATGATTGACGAAAAAAAATTTGGGGCCCTGAAATTCGACTATTTTTTTGCGGATTTCGTCTGAAGGCGTCTTTGAAATGTCCCGAAAAAGCCTGCTGGTAAGGTAATCCATCAAGCAGGCCGTTCGTCTGAAATCGGCAGCTTCATAGTAGACGCTGAGTTCGGAGAGAGCGCTCTCCAATTCGAATCTATCGCTCTTTGGTTCATGGATCTCGGCCAGTTTAAGCGCCCGGGATCTTATTGCATCGTTATCAACCCAGAAGGCCTCCGGCTGGCGCCATGATCTATCAAATTTTTGATAGCCCTCGTGGCGTGCAAATAATTTGAATAGAGGGTTCAGGTTCATTTAATGACCAACCTCACGAGGGCGTACAAATACTTCGGGTTTAATTAACAAGTCCCGTTGCCGGACGCTCCAGGTCTCTGGATGGGCCTCTGGGGCCGGATGGCCTCGGAGGGGCTGCCGGTTGAAACTGCGCAGGAGATTCCTGTTCCTGCCGGAAGACCGAAGGAGGTCCGGATTGCGTCTGTCCCTGTGGGACCCTGGGTTGGACAGGCTGAACCGAGGGCTGGGCTACAGGGGCTGGCTGCTGTGGACGAACGGACGCCGCAGAATCAGCGATGAATCTCACCGACAATAGCACTTCATTAAACGTCTGGTGGAATTTTTCCATCTGGGATGAAGGCGCTATGCAGGATACCCTGACGAGAGTCTGATCGTTCTTGTAGTAGACAATGACTATGTCCAGCCACGCCTTTAAATTAGTTTCATAAGTTCGTATAAAAAAATAATAAGATCCTGGAGATTCACTCTTGAATTCTCCTTCATCAATTATTTTAACTTCCTGTTTTTCCTTCTGAAGGTCGGCTATTCCCTTGCGAAAATCGTTTAAATATGCGCTCATCGGATCCTTTACCGGCTTGTGGGCCGCCACGTTGATCCGAGCCCTCACATTGTCAGCCAAATCAGGAGCGGTAAACACTACGTAATAGCTACCCTTTGGCTGGTCATTTTTAAACCAGGCTCCGGGAAACTTCATCGAGAATCCGAATTCGTCGCTGGTAAAAGACTTGAATTCCTGCGCAAACAACGCTGAGGGAGAGAAAGCCAAAACGACGACTATAAATAAAAATGACGTGGCCCACCACTTGATGGATCGATGATTCATTAAATGTCTCCTTTCGCAAAGGGACTAAAGACAAAAGTAGATTTTAGCAATAAATTCCTAATAACGTCAAGCTATTCTGCCCGCTACTTTGAAAACGGAGCCCCGTTACACTCACCAGGAAATGAGTTTTTATTACAAAATGCGCAAAAAAATCAATAGCAGAATCAGATGGCAAAAACAAACGGATAATGAAAGTGCGGAGTCGTTTTAATGCTACGGCGCGCAATGCTGACCATAAAGAGGAACAATTGGTGCGCCAATTTCCGCCTTAACGGTATGTGGCGCCCCGCCATGTCACACCTCTGTCTGACAAAAGATTGGTCAACAGATCAATTGCTATGCAGACACCTACAAAGATTCCCAGGGGGGAATAAATACCGTAAACGGGTTCTCCGTGATATTTTTTCAGGAAAATGGATGAAGAGCCTATAACCCCCAAAAACGTCAGCCCGTAGGCGAGCATTAGATATCTGTGAGCCACGTCGGCTGTTCCAATGATAACAGAAGACGCATAGTAAAAGAACAGCGCAAACACAATTGTCAACGAGGAATAATTGATCAAAAGAGTAAACGATTTGGAGGCGCTCCTGTTAAGCCCCCCATAGAAAGTCCTTACCCAGAACCTTATCATTGCGCCCAGGGATCTGAATGGAGTAGTTCTCAGACGGTTACCGGCGAGCATTACCATGACACCCATTTCTAAGCCTTTCGCAGCTTTACTGATGGCAATGTCCTCAGTGATTTCCGATCTGAAGCTTTCCCAGCCTCCGAGTTTGTTGTAGGCTTCCGCACTGATCATTATGAAACAACCCGATGCCAACCCAGAATCTTTTATCTCTGGGTTATTGACCTCACTTAATGGCATGAAATAGGATATCCCCAAAGCCATGTGGGGGTAGATGGCTTTCTCAATGAATCCTGAATCTAAAAAGCTCGGAAACAGGCTGAGTAAATCAAGCTTATTTCTGTCGAAAGTGATGAAAGAGTCCTGGATCAGGTTTTTACTGAAAAAGGCGTCCGCGTCAGAGAAAAGATAAATTTCACCCTTTGCTGACTGGACCCCCTGGCTCAAAGCATTTGTCTTTCCCGTCCAGCCTTCCGGAAGATTTGTAACCCTGATAACTTTTACTCTGCCATCAATGCGACGAATTCTGGACATCAGCTCAAATGTGTTATCCTGGCTTCGGTCATCAACCAATATCAGTTCGATGTTCCCGTATGATGACGCCAGAATTGATGCGGCAGCAGCCTCTATGTTCCCGGATTCATCTTTTGCCGCTATTATTATGCTGATAAAAGGACCGCTGTTCGTATGCGCAGAGACAGACTCATCCCCAAGGGTCATGTTTCCCCTTAATTCCCTCAGCAGTTTGGGTATCAAACTCAACAACCTTAAAAATACTATCATGATGAATGAAGCTGACGCTGCATCGCTGATGGAGTACAATTTTGACACCCATGGGAAATGAAATTGTCTGGCTAATCGGCCCCTATGTAACGACAGGTCGCCCTCATTCTAAAGGTTTGGATGAAGCCAGGAATTATTCAGGAATGTTGCGATGAGACACAGTATCCCAAAATCCAAATCTTTTTTTACGACTTTCAGCATAGCCGGTCATCAGTGTCGGAGAACAACCGGAGCGGAAAACACTTGATCTATAATTAACGGACTATTTGCTGGAGGTCATCTGTTTATTACCAAAAAGCGTCTCCGACTTCTTGAAATCATGACGCGCCTGGTCCTTATTCCCTAGTCTTTCAAACAACATGGCCCGGGCTCTATAGGATTCCGGATTCTCCGGATCCAACCGAATGGCCGTGTTAAGAAACGCCAACGCCTCACCATGGCGCCTGTCAATCATCATATCCTTGGCTTTTGCAATGTGATCCGTCGAGTTCCTGGGGACATCGTCATATACAAAAAAACATTCGTTTGAATAATCACTCTCATAACTGTCGTTGGAAGCAGTAACAGTGAAGTTGTATACCTGTCCGGGTTCAAAACCTTTGATAAATACAGAGGTTTCACCCGTTGGGAACATTTTTCTGTATTCGCCTTTATTCGTTCCCCAGAACAAAGTATAAGACTTTGCGCCTGCTGAAGGATGCCAACTAGCCACTAATCCATCTTCAGATTGATCAATGCTGAAACCGGATGGGGACGAAGGTTTCTTGACGTCCACCGTTTTTCCGTGTGGTTTTCCAAATGACACAGCAACTATTAGAATCAGAGCCAAACCAACGATAATATAAGCCCTGTTTCTGGCTAATACCTTAACGTTAAATGAAAACGGGCTGTTAAGGTAACTATCGACAACTATCAGTCTTAGCTTGTTAAAGTAATGCAATTTACCCTTTAAAACTCCTTGCAATAATTCGAATGTCAGAAGACTGCTTCAAAACACCACTACTACGCAGGGACTGTGCCCCTCTATCGTTGC
>CAZGVM010000094.1:0-7339 GCA_964528855.1 uncultured Desulfomonile sp.
CCTTCACGGTTCAAATATCCTTAAAAAACGTATTAAATTTCCCAAAAAAAAAATAGAAAAAAATAACCCCACGTACGTATCTTAGCAAAACGGGTTTTAAAAATGTAAAGAGAAAAAATTATCGGATGACAGGCCTGATCAGAAAAAATCTTTTCTGAAAACTCTGTATCTGGTGCGAACGTGTGCCCCAACAGCAAGCTCCAGCTTGTTGATGGCGTCATTGTCTTCCAGATTCCACCCCATCTCAAAATAATTCATCCTGTTGTCTTTTCTGAGTAATTGATTCAGGTAGTCAAAAATCACCACCGGCAGTCCCAGGTTGCGGACTTTCTTTTTTACGCCGCCCATCAGCGCACGAGCCCCCGTAACATTTTTGTGCCGGAACAGGTATTTGATTAGTCCGGAGATGGAGAGGCCCCCATTGAGTTGTTTGAGCATTGGATTAAAATCCGGCAGCACCATCCCGACTCCCACTGGCTCATCTTCATAATTTATGAAAAAAATGAGATCGGGTTCCATGGCGCGTTTTAGGTTTTTGGCCATTTCAGTTATTTCGTTGTCACTCAACGGCACAAAGCCCCAGTTTTCACTCCACGCATCATGATAAATATCGACCAGAAGCCTCACATCAGAAAGGTAATTTTTTCTTGAAAGCGGTCTTATTGTTATATTGGTTTTTCTTCTCACCCGTTGGGCAAGCCGTTCTATTTTGGGTGTTAAAGGGTCACTCCTGGAAAGCCTTAAAGAAAGCAGGTCTTTTTCTTTCACATACCCGTTGGCTTCGACAAGTTCCCGGTAGTAGGGAAAATTCCAGGGCATCATCAGAGCGGGAAAGTGTTCGTATCCCTCTATGAGTAATCCGACCTCATAATTGGTTGAGGGGTTGAGAGGGCCCCTTATGAAATCCATCCCCTGGCCTCTGGCCCATTGTTCTGCGGCCTGAAACAAACCTCTGGCTGCTTCCTGATCATCCAGGCAGTCAAAGAAGCCCCATATTCCCATTTTTTCCTTATGATATGCGTTGTATCGTCCATCCACAATGGCGGCTATCCTTCCCACGGGATGCCCGTTTCTGACCGCCAGGTACAAGGATTGTTTCGAAAATTCCCAAAAGGGATGCCTAGCAGGGTCTATCAGTCTGGCAAAATCCATCCGTAAGGGAGGAACATAGTTACTTTCTGGAGGGAAAACCGTCCACGGCAATTCTATAAACTGTCTCCTCAGGGAACGGTCAACAACCTCCACGATTTCGAGCTTTGCCATGGACTACAGGACCTCCGCAAATAGTTTAGACCGATAAAATAAACCAATATCGCCGACAACTCAAGATGAACGGAATCCGGATAGATAGTTCCATTTCTTTTCCTGCGGCATTTCCATGTAATCATCCGGTTTTTTCTCCCAAAAACTTCAAAGAGTTGTCTGTAGTGAATCAGGCAATATTGACATCAAATGGTTAAGACTCTATATTTGTCTGGCGCTCTATGGTCACTTGTCTGAAGTATTTTTGTCCCATTTAATTGTCACAAAAATATGGATGTTCCACACCGGTCCCTAATTGGTTCCCCGCTTGCAGGGCTAACCTACCCAGATGTTGTGTTATAGTATCCTGAATAAGTATTCCAGGTCCGGAATAGTCAGCGGGATTTAATGGATGGGCCGATGATGATCCGACATTACATAAAACCATCACTTCATGCAGCTTGTTGTCTGCTGGCTCTGGTGTTTGTCACTGCTTGCAGCGCCCCGACTCCTCCTAAAAACGCATCAAAAGAAATACTTATTTACTGCGGGATAACCATGATCAAACCGGTCCAGGAAATAGCTGGGATTTTTGAAAAAAAACATGGCTGTCTTGTTAAGATTATAAAAGGCGGATCGGGAGATTTGCTCAAGGCAATTGAGCTAAGTCAAACGGGTGACCTGTATCTGCCCGGGGAATCCTCATACATGGATTCATGTATTTCAGACGGTTTGTGCCGTGTATTTGTGTGCGTCGGTTACAACAGATCCGTCTTGGTTGTGAAAAAAAATAATCCCAAAAATATACCGGCTGACTTGAAATCATTGACGAACCGTTCGTACAAAGTTGTCATAGCAGACCCAGAAACTGGAAGCATAGGACGTGAAGCAAAAACGGCGCTTCAGAAAGCAGGTCTGTTTGCTGAAGTGATTGCAAACGGCCCAGTGTTTACTACCGATTCCAAAGACATCACCAAAGCTATTCAGAGCGGACATGCCGATGTTGGAATTAACTGGTATGCTACCACGCAGTGGCCGGAAAATTCGGCCATTGTGGATGCAATGCCGATATCAGAGGACTATGCCCCAAAGACCCCTCTTTTGTTGGGCGCCTTGAGCTACTCGGCCCATCCGGATTTGGCTCTGGAATTCATAAAACTGGCCACAACCACACAAGGACGTCAGGTGTTTGAGAAATTCGGATTCGAACCTTCATCCTTGGACCAGAGGCCTTGATCCGGCGTGACAGAACGTAGGAAAAAAACTACGAATGTTCTAAATTACCTGAGATTATTAACAATAGTTTTTGCCATTGGAATGATGACGGTCATTGGTCTCAGACTTACCTTTGAGAAAGTCACGGACCAACTTTCCGATCTGGCGTCAAATGAAAAGGCGAGACAGGCGATAGGAAACCACATTGCCACTGACGTCAATGATATGGAATCCTTATATTTTCAACTTGCTCCTGTTTCCGGGCTTTATGAGTTGAACCTTTATATTGACCAAATTCGCAATCTCATTTCTCACATCAGAAAAGACATAGACATATTGGAATCAGGGGGGGTGTTTGAATCAAAAACTCTGCTCAACACTCCGCACACTGACAGCATGAGTGTTAGTCTTCCTTACAAACCGGACCCAAATCAGCGCTACATACTCGCTGCAATCGAACTCAGACCTCAACTTCCCGAACTTGAAAAGCGAATAGATATCCTGGTCAAGCTTCTTGAAGAGCGCACTAGGCTAAGGAGGGAAGGTGACGCTGATGGGTATTTTGTACAAATCAAACTTATTCAAAATGACTTGAGAAGGGCCATCCCGTTATTTCAAAGACTTAAGGAAACGGCCAACAATATCCTGTTTGAAAGCGCAAAAGAACTGGAAAATATTGAAAATGTGATCACCTTGAAGAAGACAAGGTACAGGATAATAGAGGCCTGCATATATGTGGGCCTGCTATTGTTGTTTGGATTATTGAGCGTTCTGATCACCGGGAAAATTCGTGACATTGTTAAAAAAGAGCAGGAGTCTGACGAGGAACTACGGAAATCAGGTGTTTTCCTAAACACAATACTTGAGTCCATAACACACCCGTTCAGGGTGGTTGATCTGAAAACAAACCAGATTGAGATTTCAAATCCAGCGGCTAAAGCTGAGCCATTTGATCTAAATCAGACAAAATGTCGTATCTCTTTTCTGGATACTGACCAGATGTGCGTTCCAGACAACTATACACACGTGTTGGATGAAGTCCAAAGGACCGGCAAATCGGTCATATTCCTGGAAACACAGAATGAGAACGGCGTAAAAAGGTTTTTGGAATACAGAGCCTATCCGGTGAATGATCAGGACGGCAATATTAACAAATTATTAGAATACTGGATTGATGTTACCGACCAAAAGCAGGTGGAACATGAGAAAATGATGCTGGCGGCTGCCATAGAACAGTCCGAGGCGAGTGTGCTCATAGCGGATTCTGATGGGAAAATTTTCTACGTCAACCCTGCATTTGAAAACAACTCCGGATTTGACAGACATGAAGTTTTCGGCAGAGACATTCTCGAAGTTGCAACAAACGAGCACAATGAAAAATCCCGTGGCGAAATCCGGGACAATTTGAGGCAAGGTAATTCCTGGAAAAGTAAATTAATCAACAGAAAAAAAACCGGGAAGTTCTATGACGAGTCTGCAATAGTCTCTCCGATATTTGACAACGACGGTCTGATAACAAATTTTGTAGCGGTAAAGCGTGACATCTCGGTGGAAGTTGAGCTGGAGAAGCAGGTTCGTCATGCTCAGAAAATGGAAGCTGTCGGTACTTTGGCAGGTGGTATTGCTCATGATTTTAATAACTTGCTCCAGATTGTATTGGGCTACTCGGATATGTTGCTGGATAAGCTCGACCCCAATACTTCCGAATCTAGAAAATTAAAGGCCATAAGAAAAGCAGCGTCGAATGGGGCGGAATTAGTCAAGCAACTTATGGCGTTCAGCAGAAAAACACCTGTCAGTCTTGAATTCATTGATTTGAATGTTGAATTGAAAAGAATATCTGACCTGTTATTCCGAACTATACCAAAGATGATAGAGATAAAGCTGAACCTTGAGCCTGAACTCCACATAATTGAATTGGATTCAACTCAGTTTGAGCAGGTTGTGCTCAATCTTGCCACAAATGCCAGAGATGCCATGCCTGACGGCGGTGTTCTTTTGCTTCAGACAAAAAATGTTTTTCTGAATGATCATTTCTGCGAGAGCTATCCCGAACTTCAGCCTGGAGATTATGTTTTGTTGAACGTTTCAGATACTGGTCACGGTATGAGCGCAGATGTGGCGAATCACATTTTCGAACCTTTCTTTTCGACCAAGGATATTGGACAGGGCACGGGATTGGGGCTTTCAACTGTTTTTGGAATTGTTCAGGCTCATCGAGGTCACATCATTTGTGATACTGAAACAGGAGTTGGGACAACATTCAGCATATATCTTCCCAAATCAGGAACAACCGGAGACATCAGGCAATCAAGGTCTGGCGAGGTCTTCCAGAAAGGTTCTGAGACCATATTGGTTGTAGAGGACGACTATCAAATGCGAGAACTCTTGATGGAGCTTCTTGAATCGATGGGTTATGAGACACTGGGCGCCGCCACCGGTATTGAAGGTTTGGAACTCTATCAAGAGCATCAGCAGAGGATTCCCCTGGTCATTCTAGACCTTATAATGCCTCAAATGGGCGGTCACAAATGTCTCGAGGGACTGCTCATGATTGACCCGGACGTTAGGGTCCTGGTTGCAAGCGGTTGTTCTGATGATAACTCAAGAACCCAGGCTTTGGAGCTTGGAGCAAAAGCTTTTATCAACAAGCCTTATGACATTCATGAAATGTTACAGGCTGTCAGGGCTGTCCTGGACGCCACCTGAAAAACAGCAGACGGGAGATAAAAAAGTAAACCGGCGTTCATGACAGATCCACATTGCCAAGTGATCCTAGAATCAATCAGGATTTCTCAAACTGATAAAGTTGACGGCCATCATGGTCATTACCACGTCTGAATGCTGGTTAATTGCTTCGACGTAAGAATGAACAAGCCCTCGATCAGGTTTGGACTTTGAGCGTTTTGTCTGTGATATCTTTATTCTCAATGACATTGTGTCTCCAGGCCGGACAGGCTTAAACCACCGCAACTGGTCCACACCCGGTGAGCCCAAACTGGCCACGTGCGACAAATAATGATCCACGAACAGCCTCATCATTAAACCTGCCGAATACCATCCGCTTGCTATCAAGCCTCCATAAATGGATTTTTTTGCCGCTACAGGGTCGGTGTGGAAAGACTGGGGGTCAAAACGGACTGCAAATGCTATCATTTCTGTTTCATCTGCTGCAATCTTTCCAAACTCGTGTACATTGCCTTCCACATAATCTTCAAAATAACGCTGATCGATTGGAGTTGTGAAATCTGATTCAGTCATTGTTTTTCTCCAGGGCTACACGCCCAACAGAGGACTGTCGTGGCTTAACCTTCAGCCTGGTGTGAAGACCGTCTTAATTTCGGATCCTGATTTTATTCGGAATCATGAGCAGATCAGACCGGCCTCGTGCCAAGTTATGATCATGTTACATAAATTCTTCCCCTTGAACCAGATGGAATTCCATCTGGTAGATTCGTGAAGATACAATATATTCAGGTGAAAGACAAATTTCCCCCGGCGCCAAGGCCTGAGAGGAAGGGAATTTAAAATTGTGAAACATTTGAAAAAAGCTGAAGATACATCTATGATGTTTTTCCGGGTGCTTTTTGTAATGATTGTCGGACGGGGAGTGAGACAATCATGCGGTTGGTAATCTTAGCTAACCCGGATTTGATTTTACCAGGTAAGAAGGAGGCAAAATTGACAATAACATGCAAACCTGTCTGGTTGTTAACATTGGTATTAGTAGGGGTCTGCTGTTTGAATTTGACATTCTCCGAGGCCAAAACCGTGGAGTTGAATTATTCCATTTTCTTCCCCGCTTCACATGGTCAGACTTTGCTGGCTGCCGAATGGGCGAAAGAAATAGAAAAAAGAACCAATGGCGCAGTGAAAGTTAACATGTTCCCGGGAGCAACACTTACTCCTCCGGACCAGACCTATGATGGAGTAGTGAAGGGAATTGCCGACATAGGAATGTCAGTCTTAAGTTATACCAAGGGGAGATTTCCTTTGTCAGAAGTGATAGATTTACCCTTGGGTTACCAAAATGGGCTACAGGCCACCAAAATGACAAATGCCTTTTACAGCAAATTTAGACCTTCCGAGTTGGCCGACACCAGAATAATGTACCTCCACGCACATGGTCCCGGAATATTCCACACGAAGAAACCGGTGAAGTCCATGGACGAATTGAAAGGTCTTAAAATAAGGTGCACCGGAACAAGTGTCCGGCTTGTCTCGGCTCTGGGCGCTACCCCCGTGGCAATGCCTCAAAACGAATCTTATGATGCGCTCCAAAAAGGAGTGGTGGACGGAACGGTTTCGCCAATCGAAACTCTTAAAGGATGGAAAGTAGCTGAAGTCATCAAATCTACCACCGAAAATTTTGGATCTGCATATACGGTTGGCTTTTTTGTGGCCATGAACAAGAAAAAATGGGATTCATTGCCGAAAGAGGTTCAGCAGGCAATCGAACAGGTAAACCAGGAGTGGATCGAAAAAACAGGTCAAACCTGGGATGAACTGGATAAGCAGGGAAAAGAGTTTTCGCTTGGCATGGGCAACCAGGTAATTGAATTATCCGGTGAAGAGGATCAAAAATGGGCGCAGGCGGTCAAGCCGGTTCTCAATGATTATGCAAATCAAATGAAGCAAAAAGGTTTGCCAGGGGAAGATGCTTTGGCGTTCTGTCTGGAATGGTTGAAAAATAATCCATGATAAGGTGATGACACGAAGCCGGAAGATAAAATGACGGCTGTCACCCCGATGAAAAATTTTTCATTCAGGGCGCCTTTTCCGGCTTTGTCTATGACGATGTTCAGGATAATGAAATAATTTATCTTGAACATGAACGTTTGAGGACTCAATAAAAGGGTACAATTTTTGTGTTAGCAGAATT
>CAZGVM010000094.1:7349-9332 GCA_964528855.1 uncultured Desulfomonile sp.
TGGTGGCTGTCGTAGCAATAGGAATCGCCTCAAAGGTCATGACCAGGAAGATGATGATTCGATAGGGGGAACTAGAGACGGGTCATATCTTTTTCAAAATAATCTCCGTATTGCTGTATCGTCAGGGTAGTTTGGATCGCTGAAAATTAGGATGTATAGCTTTCTCATCTTGGAGGGCACACTACTTAAGGTAGCGTTGATCCATACAAAGCAGGTTAGATGGAGGCTAAATTGAAAGCAATGCGAAAATTGGTGTGGCTAGGCTTGTTTGTCAGCTTACTCTGGTTCAGCCTAACGTCATCCGAGGCTAAGACAGTGGAACTGAACTATTCCATTTTCTTCCCGGCAACGCATGGGCAAACTTTACTTGCGACCGAATGGGGAAAGGAAATCGAAAAGAGAACTAATGGCGCAGTGAAGGTTAACATGTTCCCGGGCGCTACGCTGACTCCAGCAGACCAAACCTATGACGGAGTAGCGAAAGGGATTGCGGATGTGGGAATGGCGGTGTTGAGTTACACTAAGGGAAGATTTCCTCTGTCCGAAGTGATTGATCTACCACTGGGTTACAAACATGGTTTGCAGGCCACGAGGCTAGCAAACGCCTATCACGACAAATTCAGACCCGCTGAGTTATCCGATACCAAAGTCATGTATCTGCATGCCCATGGCCCCGGGATATTTCATACCAAGAAGCCAGTCAAAAACATGGAAGAGTTGAAGGGCATGAAAATAAGATGCTCTGGAACCAGCGCTAAGGTTGTTTCAGCGCTTGGGGCGACTCCTGTCGCCATGCCTCAAAATGAATCTTATGATGCCCTGCAAAAGGGCGTGGTTGATGGTTTGGTGTCTCCAATAGAGACACTTAAAGGCTGGAAAATAGGTGAAGTAATAAAATCTTCCACGGAGAATTTTGGATCGGCATATTCTCTCGGTTTCTTTGTGACAATGAATAAGAAGAAATGGGATTCCTTACCTAAGGATGTTCAAGAGATAATCGAACAGGTAAACCGCGAGTGGATCGAAAAAACCGGTCAAACCTGGGATGATCTGGACAAACAGGGCAAGGAGTATTCATTGGGTCTGGGCAACCAGGTGATTGAACTATCCCCGGAAGAAGACCAAAAATGGGCCCGGGCCGTTAAACCCGTACTTAGCGACTACGTGAACAATATGAATCAGAAAAAGCTTCCCGGCGAAGAAGCTTTGATTTTTTGCACAGAGTGGTTGAAAAACAATCCATAGTCTGAAACAATCTTGTAGCTTAAAGATTCGTATCTGGCCGAGGTAGCGTCCTGGAGGGGTTTTGTGTTGAAATACGTGCTCGCTTTATCAGAAGTTCTGGCCAGAATCATGTATTTTGTAGCCGGAGTCGCCTTGGCCACGATCATGATACTGACGGTGCTCGACGTCATTTTGAGGTCATTCAAAAGCCCGATTCTGGGAACTTATGAATTGGTGGGACTGCTAGGCGCAATTGTCGTCGGTTTTGCCATTCCCGAGACATCCAAATTGGGTGGACACGTCACCATGGATCTCATCCCGAGCGCCTTGACCGGGATGTCCAGACGCCTGATGCGAATCCTTACGAGATTACTTGGAATATCCATTTTTTTGATAATCGGCTTAAATCTTTGGTCCATGGGGTCCGATTTCCAAGTGTCTGGTGAAGTGACTCCCACGCTTCAGTTGCCACTGTATCCGGTCGCGTGGGGGATTTCAGTTTGTTGTTTCATCCAATGTCTGATTCTGTTTGTGGACATATTAAATACCTGGAAGCCTGAAGCATGACTGTCGCTACAATTGGTCTACTGGTAATAGCCTTATTGTTCGGTTTGTTTTTCATCGGTTTGGAAATAGGATTCGCCATGGCCTTGGCCGGATTTGTCGGCTTCGCCTCCATTGTGAATTTTGACGCAGCCTGCAGTTTGGTGGCCAAGGACGTTTTCAGTGTATTTTCGTCATATGGTTTCACGGTAATTC
>CAZGVM010000094.1:9342-12460 GCA_964528855.1 uncultured Desulfomonile sp.
AATTCCAATGTTTGTGCTTATGGGACAGATAGGCGCAAGTGGTGGAATAGCGAGAAGTCTTTACGATTCGGCTTACAAATTTTTGGGTCATGTCCCAGGTGGCTTAGCTGTTGGAACCGTGATTGCGGCAACGGCCTTCAAGGCCATTTGCGGGTCTTCTCCTGCCACAGCTGCCACTTTTGCGACAATAGCAGTTCCAGAAATGGATCGATATGGTTATGACAGAAGTCTCTCTTGCGGAACTGTCGCCACTGTAGGAACCTTGGGGATATTGATTCCTCCCAGTGTAGTGCTGATCATTTACGGAATATTGACTGAAACCTCAATCGGGAAGCTTTTTTTGGCTGGAATCATACCAGGCCTGATGATTGCATTTTCTTTCGTTATCACCCTTATCGGCTGGAGTACCATCAATCCAAAACTGGGGCCAAGAGGTCAGATTTTTTCGTGGGAAGACCGATTCAGTTCCTTGCCGCCGATGTTGATGGTTGGGCTGGTCTTCATGCTGGTTGTCGGTGGTCTGATGATGGGTTTTTTCACACCAACTGAGGCTGGAAGTGTTGGCACGATGGCGGTTTTGATTTTGACTGCCTGCAAGAAGGACATGGATTTCAAAAAATTTGTAAAATCCATAATGGAAACCCTGAGAATAGCCTGTATGGTCCTGATGCTGATTGCGGGCGCTACTATTCTTGGGCACTTTTTCGCAGTTACACGGACCCCGTTTCTTGTTGCGGAATGGATGAACAGTCTCCAGCTTGATAAGCATATAATCATGTTAATTATAGTGGCTGTCTATTTAATAGGTGGCTCTTTTATTGAAGACCTGGCCTTTTTGATTCTCGCAACACCTATTTTTCTTCCTGTGGTCCTCAAGCTAGGCTACGATCCGGTATGGTTTGGGGTAATAGTTTCAGTAATTACGATGATCGGAATAATACTGCCGCCGGTGGCCATCAACGCTTTTGTGGTTTCCGGGGTGACCAAGGAACCTGTTGGAGTGGTTTATCGAGGGATATATCCTTTTCTTGCGGGTATGACGATTTGCCTTTTGATTCTTCTTTTCTTTCCAGAGATATCGTTGTGGTTACCAAACATGCTCATGAAATGATTTTTTCTGTTCCACAGAAAATTTTGGAACGGAACAGACATTCGAGGTCTGGTCCCGGGTTCAATATGGCTTAGCGCATTCATTTTCTCGGGATCCTGGTTTTTCAGACCTGTTGTCAGGTAATGGGGATGAACTTCTTGCAACAACAATTGTAGACAGGGAGGTGGGGAGATAGTCATGGACACTGGCGTTAAATTCTGGAATCCTTATCTTGAAACTCTTCCGCTTGACAGATTGCGGCAATTACAGTTTAAAAAATTCAAAAAGATTCTGGAGTGGACCTACGAACGATCCCGATTCCATCGTCGCCTTTATGACTCGGTGGGACTGGAGCCAGGAGACATCAAAACGCATGAAGATGTGCGTCGCGTTCCAAAAGTGGAAAAGTCGATGATGAGGGAAGCTCAGCGCAAAGATCCATTCCCTTACGGAGACAGTTTATGTGTTCCTCTAGAAGAGGTCACGGAGTTTAGACAAACTAGCGGCACAACCGGGCAACCAGTTTATCAACCGGATACCTGGCAGGATTGGGAATGGTGGTCCGAATGCTGGGCCACTCTTATGTGGGCGCAAGGTTACCGTCCAACAGACAGGGTGTTCATCCCCTTTGGTTATAACATTTTTGTGGCATTCTGGGCGGGACACTACGCCAGTCAAAAGATCGGGTGTGAGACAGTCCCTGGTGGGGTCCTGGACACTGAAGCACGAATTCTCAAGATGAAAGAGATTGAGGCGACAGCTCTCATGGCTACTCCAACCTATGTCTTGGGAATGGCTGATGTCGCCCGAAAGAAACTCGGAATGGACCCGAGAAAGGATCTTCAGATCAAGAAGATCACCTGCGCCGGTGAACCGGGCGCCATGGTTCCAGCCACCAAGAAAAGAATTGAAGAAGCGTGGGGAACAAAAGTTTTTGATCATAGCGGGGCTACTGAAATAGGGGCCTGGGGATTTGAATGCGCCTGCCAGTCCGGTGGAATGCACATCAACGAGGCGATGTTTCTAGCGGAGGTTGAGGACCTGGAAACTGGTGAAATAATAACGGAGCCAGGGAAGAAGGGTAAATTGGTAATAACAGCTCTCGATCGGATAGCTCAGCCCTGCGTGCGTTTTGACTCAAAAGACATTGTAGAATATTCAGGATACCAATGTGAATGTGGTCGTACGTTCAGACTTTTTGAAGGCGGGGTGATTGGCAGAGCAGATGATATCACAAAAGTAAAGGGTGTGCTTCTGGCCCCATCCGCCATTGAAGATGTCGTCAGATCCATTCCTGAGCTTGGAAATGAATTTGAGGTCACGGTTCAGAAAAAGGGGGATCTTGACGATATTTCACTCAAAGTAGAAGCTTTGGTCTCAACCCCCGAACAAATGAAAGAACTGGAGTCAAAGCTGAGGTCTGAATTACGATTGAAAACTAATCTTGGTTACCGCATAGAGGTGTTTCCAGAAGGAAGTTTGCCACGATACGAGGTAAAATCCAAAAGATTCAAGGACCTACGTGGGAAGGGATGATAAAATGTACAAGCAGACCGACTTGAGAGAGTTTTATCTGGAAGCCCGTGAGTTAAAAGAAAAGGCGCTTGAACTTTATAAAAAATCGGATGAATTTCCGGCTGTAAACAGGAATTGCAAAAGGATTCTGGCCTCTGTGGAAATGTTGATGATTAACCTTGAAGGGGCGGATTAATTTGGAAAAACCAATTTACCTGGACTACAACGGAACAACGCCCCTTGATCCCGAGGTTGTCAATGCAATGAAGCAATTTCTGGAAGAGGACTTTGGAAATCCTTCCAGTTCACATCTTTACGGCATTGAGCCTAAACGAGCTGTCGCAAGGGCCAGACAGCAGGTGGCGTCTCTGATAGGTTGCGACCATAAAGAAGTAATCTTTACAAGCGGAGGGACGGAGTCCAATAATTTTGCTATTTTTGGAACAACAGGGTTTGATGACCTGTCGGAAAAGAGTGTAATAACAAGTTGTGTCGAGCATCCGGCGGTCATCG
>CAZGVM010000095.1:0-12449 GCA_964528855.1 uncultured Desulfomonile sp.
CCCTCAAAACAGGTCGCGTTACATCATTTTGAACACCCTCTCCAGTTATGGACGCGATGTGGTGGACACCATCGCCTTCCTGGTGATGATACCCTTCATAATCAAGACTTTAGGCAATGAAGGTTTTGGTCTATGGTCGCTTATATGGTCATTTCTGGCAATATTCGAACTTGCGGATTTCGGTTTTGCAGCCTCTGTAATAAAGTATGTAGCGGACGCCAGGGGAAAACAGGACAATGAACGATTAAGAAAGATAGTTTGCACGCTTTTCTGGATTTATGTCTTCCTTGGAACCCTGGTTGTGGTGGGAATATTCTCCAGCCTCCTGTTCTTCAATAAAGTATTTCAGATCCCTTCTGATCAGGCCCTGCTAGCTAACTCCGTCCTTCTCATCCTGGGTGTCCGCTCGGCATTATATTTGCCTTTGGGCATGTTTCGGGGTGTCCTGGTCGGATACCAAAAAATGATGGTCGCCAATATTTACAAGGCATTGGCAAATATTTTGTATCTTTTGGCGGTCCTTGTGTTCTTGAGCATGTCTCCGGACATTAGAGTGCTTGCATGGGTGAATACCATAACAGGCCTGATCCCAATGTTTGTAATGATGATACACGTCAGGAGGATTGCTCCATATTTGAGCATTTCACCTCGCTATTTTGAGCGAAACCTTGTTAGGGAACTAACCTCGTTCTCACTATATTTTTCTTTGATACAGATGGCCGGGATGATAGCAAGCAGAGCAGATGCGCTCATCATAAAGCTGTTTCTTCCCCTGGAGATGGTCGGAATTTATTCGATTGGTATGCGATTATCTGAAAAAGCCACTTTATTCTGCTCCCATTTGACTCGGGCTCTTACTCCGGTTTTTGCAGAGCTTCACGGCGCCCATGACAAATCCAACGCCAAGGCGGCTCTTTTTCTTGGGACTAAAATAACCATAGCCTTTTCAACGCCGCTGCTTCTGGGGCTGGCATTATTGGCCGAGCCGCTGATTCTGGCATGGACCGGCCCGGATTTCAGAGCCGCCACACCAGTATGTCAATGGCTGATAGGAGCCGCAATTTTGGGAATAGCCCACGGCAATTCTCTCAACCTCCTCAGTATGGGGGGATACCAGAAGTTCACGGCGATTTGCATTTTATCAGGCCAAATACTCAACATAATATTGTCTTTACTGGCCATAGAACGGTTGGGCATAACCGGTGTAGCCATGGCGACATTCATGGCCGCCGCCCCGGTTTACATCGGACTGATTCAGGTTCGAGCATGTAAAATACACAATATATCAATCTGGAGTTTCTATAGGGCTACACTGGCGCCCAGTATAATCCCGGCAGTCATCATGAGTGCTTTTTTTGGGCTTGTCCTACAATTTCGCATCTTGACCAATCTTCTGGAGGTAGCTATTCTCGAGTCTTTAGGCATACTTGTTTTTGGATCGTTTTTCTGGATCATTGGCTTCAAGTCACCAGAGAGAGCCTACTTGAAAGACAAGATAGGCAAAGCGTTACTTCGGCGTAAAGCTCAAAGAAACCATTAATCAGGATCAATTCCAGGACACACGTGAGAGATGTGATGGCCCCCGACGAACAAGCTCCATCAGGACCAAAGCTACCCTTCGATCCAGTAACCATACTGGTCGGTTTTGTTCGTCGTTGGAAGCTCCTTGTCGGCATATTACTCGTCTCAGCTATCCTGGGGACCGTCGCAGCTTACATGCTGGGATCCCAAACATTTGAAGCTGAAACAATCATACTTTACATGATGCCTGAACGGGTTAACGACCCTACCAACCGCACGCCACCTCTAAGCACTCAGGTTCAGATGGTCAAGATAAATTCAAATCTTGACGCCGTCAGGGACAAGCTGAAGTTGAACGTTCCACTCAAGGCCTTGCGTGAAACTTTTGAAGTGCGTATTGAAAAGAAGACTTCTTTAGTCTACATCACCGCACGATGGAAATCGCCAAAAATGGCGGCTGATCTAGCCAACAACCTCAGGGATGTCTTTGTGGCAAGTCAACTTGATTTACGCCGCGGAGAAACCGAACGGGAACTCAAAGAGGTTGAAGCAAACTTTGCCGTAGTGAACAGTGAATACAAACAAGCAGACCAAAAACTTCAAAACTTCATCACAGATAACAAGATTATTGACCTTCCCAAGGATATCCAAATTCATGTTGACCAGATATCCGCCATGGAAACTCTTTTAACTAACTCTCAAAATGAAATAGATACACTGGACACTCAAAGACAGAACCTCAAGGACAGAATCGAAATTCTAAAAGAAAAAGTGGCCCAGGAAAAAGCCGCCACCACTGCCGGAAAGAGCTTGGCCGATCTTAATATACGCATTGAAAGGCTCAGACGGGCTATTCACGATGACAAGGAGCAACGCAAGGGGAGCGTTGAGCTCACAAGGGATGAAATGGCTTATTCACGGGCTCAGGAACTTTTCGAAAAAGGTTTGATAGCGCAGCAGGATTTTGAAAAGGTAAAGGCTGAATACGAAGCCAAAGAAGTCGAGGCTGTAGACACAGAGCAAATCAAGGAATGGAAGAGACAACTCAAGATTCTGGAAGAAGAAGTCATTCCAAAAGAAGAGAATTTTAAGAGTCCAACTCAGGAAATGCTACAGAGTCTCCAGAATAAGGTTCTTGAAATGGAGCTTCAGGAGCTTTCCCTGAAGAAAAAGGTTACTTTTGTAAGCGACCAGATTGTCCGCCTGAAGTCTCGCCTGGAAACGCTCACGAATCTTCAGAGACAGTATAGCACGTTGTCAAAGGAGTTCTCTGCAAAGGAGGCTCAAAAAATAGCTCTTGAGCAAACACGGGCTAAACTCAGAAAAGACTTCGAATCGACTGATTCTGGATATGTAATTGTTTCAAATGCCCCGGTTCCGCTTCAAAGCATCAAATCCAACAAAAAAATATTTTTCGGAGCAATCCTCGTGCTGGTAACCATGATCGGTTATGTGGCCGTCCTGGCATCGGAATTGATGGACACGACAATAAAATCAGGCGCAGAGCTACAGGCCAAATTTTCCAGACCGGTCTTCGGTGTAATCCCCAAAATGAAAGATTCAAGCGAGTTGTGGCCAATTGGTTCGAGCTTTCCTTCGGTAGAAATGTTCAGGATGATTGTGCTCAATGTTCGACGGGAAGTCCCCAAAAAGAATGCTGTGATCATGGTGACGAGCGCCGAGCGTTGGGAAGGAAAAACCATGGTGGTAGCCAATCTTGGCGCGTGCATGGGTAGGCAGGATGAGCGAGTCCTGCTGATGGACGCCGAAATACGATCGGTGCAAAGCGAATTGGACCTTCGATACATTATCTCGGAGAAAGACAAGCCTCTCGCGGGGTTGGGAGAATGGCTGTCATTCGAGGCTTTAACGCCGGAGGAAATTGTCTGGCCTACAGAATTACCGGGAGTTGAGTGCATACCCAGGGTGGAAGCGGCCGTTAGCCCCGATCTTCTCGGATCAACCCGGATTAAGGAACTTTTTTTTTTTTTTTCTGAACGGTTCAGCATCATATTGATTGATGCGCCGACGGTTTCAACCTACGTAGACGCCGAATTACTTGCTCAGTGGTGCGATGCGGTCATTTTCGTCGTGCGCAGCAGGATGTGTCCGGCCTCAACCTTGAAAAAATCCATCGAACGGGTAAAAAGCACAGGAACGCCTGTAGCAGGCTTTATTCTCAATGATGTGGATCAGCTTTACCTGAAATTGACCTGATCAGATTCTTTTCGAAAGTGTTGAAAAGGAATGCCAGCCATGAAAATCGTTCAATTGCCACGTCGTTTTGTCAGGAGTCATTGGGGAGGAACCGAAACCGTCATACTGGAAACCTGCAAGAGGCTTCTGGCGACTGGACACGAGACAAAAATAATATGTCCGAGTGCTTTGAGCGACCGGAAGCAAGAGGTGATTGAAGGCGTAGAGGTATACCGAACCAGGTATTTTTATCCCTATTTCGGATTGTCTTCAAGCGCGAGATCACAGCTAGACCTTAAAGGAGGAAATCTCTTTTCCTTTGAATTGATGAGAGCGCTTAAAAAGGAGCCTGGCCTTGACATAATTCATCTTCACACAGCGAAAAGAACAGGCGGAATTGCAAGACACATAGCCTCAAAAAGAGGCATACCCTATGTTGTGTCATTGCATGGGGGTCTGTTCGACGTTCCCACAGAAGAATCCTCAACCTGGACGGAACCAACACAGGGCGCTTTTGAATGGGGCAAGATTCTTGGCTGGTGGGTAGGCTCCAGAAGAGTTTTTGATGACGCATCGGCAATAATCTGTGTCGGAGAGGAAGAGAAATTACTGACTCAACGTCAGTATCCCGACAAAAAAGTTGTCCATCTTCCTAACGGTGTGGATCCAAAAATGTTTTCGGACGGTGACGGAAAAGGCTTTCGCCAAAAACATCAAATTCCACTGGACGCTTACGTTCTGCTGACTGTTGGCAGAATAGATCCACAGAAGAATCAGTTTTTTCTCATAAAACAGTTCATGGATATATGCGCACTCAAGCCCGAAGCCCATTTGCTGGTAATCGGGCATGTGACCAATAGCTCTTATTACAATGAAATTGTCTCTTATGTATCAAAAAGTGGGCTTGAAAATCGTGTCACTGTCATTCCTGGGCTGGACGTCAACAGTTCCGACCTGACCAACGCCTATCATTCGGCTGATGTGTTTGTCTTGCCCTCAATCCACGAACCGTTCGGAATAGTCATTCTGGAAGCATGGGCGGCGGGTTTGCCGGTAATTGCAAGTCGTGTCGGTGGAATACCTTCGTTTGTCGCTCATCTATCGGATGGAATCCTTTTTGACTCTAACAAAGCTACCAGTCTCCTCTCCGCTGTCAAAAACATCATCGACAATCCTGATGCTACAAAAGAAATGGCCATTAGTGGACGTAAAAAAGCCGTTACTGAATACAGTTGGGGCGTCATAACTCGCAGATTGGTAATTATTTACGAGGAGGCCATTCGTGAGAATTCTCTTCGTAAATGATAAATGTGGCTATTTCGGAGGCGTAGAACAGAATGTAGCCGTTACTGTCAAAGGTCTGCGGGAATTGGGACATGACTGTTTTCTGAGTTACGGCGAAAGTTCACGAAATTTTGACGACTATAGCTCCTTATTCAATGACGTTTTCTTATGCGAGGAAATTTGTGCATCAGGAAACCCTTCTCCCGGCGTCTCATTTGAAAATCTGTCAAGGTCGGTCGCTCCCGACGTCATTTATGTTCACAAGACTCACCTAACGGATTTTCTTTTACCTTTTGTAAACAAAATCAGAATAGTTAGAATGGTTCATGATCACGATCTTTGTTGCCCAAGAAAGCACAAATATTTTTTTCACAACACTCGAATCTGTAATCATAAAGCTGGTTGGCGCTGTTATCTGGATCTGGCCTTTCTGGAAAGAGGCTCGGGATTCTTAAACCGCTTCAAATTCGCAAGTATTGAACGGAAACGACAGGAAATGCGCCGTAATTACGAATGGGACGCTTTACTTGTAGGAAGCCGTTTCATGAAACAGGAACTCATCATGAACGGGTTTCCTCCAGGGAGGGTTCACATTGTCGCTCCTTCCGTTCCATTAAAACCGGACAAGATCACAGATCCTTCGGTCGCCCCTTCTGTTTTATGTGTTTCCCAGTTAATCCGGGGCAAAGGAATAGATCTGTTGCTTCATGCTCTAAGCAGGCTTACATGCGATTTCAAGGCTACCATTGTTGGAACAGGGAACGCTGAGGCTGATTTAAAGGAGCTTTCCCGCCAACTCACGCTGGACGACAAGGTTAAATTTGCAGGCTGGGTGGATAATAGCGTCATTGGTTCATTTTATTCGGACTCACGCGTTGTGGCCGTCCCATCCCGCTGGCCTGAGCCATTCGGCATGATCGGGCTTGAGGCCATGCGACACGCAAGACCGGTGGTAGCTTTTGACGTCGGAGGAATTCCTGACTGGCTGGAGAATGATGTCACAGGGCTACTAGCTCCGGAACAGGACCAAGGGGCTTTTGCCCAAGCCCTGGAGAGGATACTGCTTGATCACGATTATGCTACAAGACTTGGACAGGCGGCGCTAAAAAGGGCACAGGAAAAATTTTCTTTTGAGGAATTCCTCGATATCATAGTAAAATACCTTCAATGAAATTGACTGGAAAACAAATGTCAGAGAATAATTGGGTTGATCCGTTTTCCGATGGAATAATTCAGAGAATAGATCCGAAAGTTCGAGATTCTCTCACTCCTGGCCAACTGAACGCTATCAGGGAAGCGATCAAAAGTCCTGGTCATCCCGTCCGTCCGATAGACATAAGAGGAATCATCCCTCTGTATTTTGCGCGTTATTTTTTTGTATTGCTTGTCGGTCGTGATCGTAGAGCTTCCATTGTAAGAGAGGAAGGCTTCAGACGCCGTAACTCTTCGTGGGTGAACGGCCTGTTTTTCTCTTTTTTTGTAGCATGTCCCATAGTGGTTATTCTGTTTTTCTTTTTTTATCTTTTAAAATACCTGGCTGGCTGGAACATCATGCCTGACCAGCATTTGTGGGATATTTTCAGATAAGCCTGAACTGAATACAAGTAGAGCCTGATGTCAAGTGTTGGACGAGAGGGAAATTCCAGATGCGAGTAGGGTTGATAACTTTTGGTGGTGACGGAGGAAAATCCGGAATCAGCCAGTACATAATTAAACTCATAGAGCAGTTCAACATCCTCTCTCACGACATGGATTTTGAGGTGATTGTTTATGAAGACGAGAAATCCATTTTTGTTCCGGTCGGTTCAAAAATGGGAACATACAGCTTCGGCTCATCTCTGAGAAATCCCGTCGTCAATCTGGGATGGTTTCAGATCGGCCTGCCCAACCTTTGCCGTAAAAGAGGCTATGATGTCCTCTTTCTCCCTGCAGCCAACAGAAGGGCCCCTTTATGGGTTCCATGCCCGACAGTGGGCACGGTTCATGACTTTTCCAGCGCTCATGTTACCGAAAAATATGACCCCGCGCGAATGTTCTTCATCAAGAAAGTTACCCCGATTCTGATAAGAAGACTCGACATGATCCTTACCGTGAGTGAATGCAGCAAGGCCGACATAGTAAACTTCTGCGACATCCCCACGGAACGGGTGGTCGTTACCCCAAATGGCGTGGACCTTCAAACCTACTGTCAGGGAGACAAGAGCGAGTCGCTGGAAACTTTGCAGGCAAAATATCCCATAAAATCTCCGTACATACTCTATGTTTCACGCATCGAGCATCCGGGGAAAAACCATGCCAGGCTCATTAACGCCTTCAACGAACTGAAATCACGGTCTGGCCTTCCCCATCAGTTAGTCTTGGCAGGTAGTAAATGGAGCCGGGCCGAAGAGGTTTACGAAGTTGCAGACCGGTCTCCATACAAGGATGACATTTTTTTCATGGGCTTTGTTCCCGGATCCGATTTGCCAACTTTGTTCAGAGGAGCCGACCTGTTCGTCTTTCCCTCACTGTTTGAAGGTTTTGGAATGCCAATCCTCGAAGCCATGGCCTGCGGAACTCCAACCGTCTGTTCCAACATATCCTCTATGCCTGAAGTAGCTGGTGACGCTGCTTTGCTTTTTGATCCTTATGACGAAACCAGCATTAGCCGCGCCATGTTAAAGATGCTTTCTGATAAGGATCTATCGGAACAACTGGTGGCAAAAGGCTTGACCAGAAGCCAACAGTTTAGTTGGGAAAACACCGCATTGAAGACTTTAGATGTCATAGCCAGGGCCAGGATGATCAAAAATTGAGACGTCGCAGATCTCACATGATCGGTATAGCCGGCACTACCTGTTCGGGTAAGTCACTCCTTGCCAGGAGATTGAAAGACAAATTGGCCCACAGGAAACCGGTAATTGTTTCTATCGATTCTTATTATCGTGATCTGTCGTTGATGTCCGAAAAAGAGCGTGAACAACATAATTTCGACTTACCCGAAGCCATAGAATACGAACTGTTAGCCGATCAACTCAGGGACTTATCGGAAGGTGAAGAAATTAACCGCCCGATTTACAATTTTTCCACCCATACCAGAGAGGCGGAGTCAGTTCTTGTAACCCCCTCAGATCTGATCATTGTGGAAGGATTGTTCGTCCTCCACTGGAAAGAGCTACGCGAACTCATGGACACCAGGATTTTTGTGAACATATCCCATGAGGAAGCGCTGCGCAGGAGACTGGAGCGGGACATTGTCGAGAGAGGTCGAACCAGGCAGTCGGTCCTGGATCAATATGAAAAATCGGTTAGGCCAATGACTGACAGATTCGTCATTCCGACTAGCGCTTTTGCCGACATACTTATAGATGGGGAACAGTCCATGGATGATATAGCGCTCAGTATCCTGGACAGTATGGCGTTACCGGTATTCTAAATCACCTAAGTTTCATAACACTGTCAAACCTACAAGACGCAGGACTCGTTCAGATGAATTTTGAGCCTCAGAAAAACAGGGATAGGAACAAGGACATAGAATCGGTCTACAGGCGTTTCTCCGGAACGGGTTTGCTACGCCTGAAGATTCGCAGGTATATTCGGTCTATTAGCTGGTTTCTGGTAGTTTCTGTCACTTCTGTTTCAAAACGGCTCTTGGATTTGACGTTGGCAGTGTTTTTCACCATATTATTGTCCCCATTGATGCTACTGGGTTGGCTCCTTTCAGGTCGATCACTGATCAGGACTCCTAGACTGGGCAAGTGGGGGATCACTTTTGATGAACTCTCTTTTCGAGTGGGCGAAAGTCTCCCCGGAAGGATAGTTAGATTTCTCCACATTTCAAGACTTCCCGTGCTCATCAACGTAATCAGGGGCGACATGTCATTTGTTGGTCCCTTACCGGCCTCTCCAGGCGATTTTAGTCTTCAGGAAAAAGCCGTTCGTAAGAGGTACAATGTCAGGCCGGGTATCATTTCACTATGGTGGATCAGAAAAAGGGCCAATATAGATTATGGTCTCCAGTTGGAAGTAGACATGGAATATGTGCAAACCCATAGCCTCGTCACTGATCTTGGAATCTGCCTCAGAGCCATACCAGCAATCCTTTACGGAGAGGCAACTATAGAAGCGCCCAAGAAATTGGAAATTCTGAGGATCAGAATAGATAACTTTACCATGGCTGAGGCTATCGAAACGATTCTGGAATGGCTGGGCGAATCGAGGTCAAGGCAAATTTGTTTCGTGAATGCCGACTGTGCAAACATTGCCTACCGGAGTCCCGATTACTTGAATGTTCTTAATAAATCGACTTTATGTCTTGCTGACGGGATTGGCCTGAAAATAGCAGGCAATCTCCTTGGTCAGGAGATTGCCCAGAATGTCAACGGAACCGATATGTTTCCGCTCCTGTGTAAATCATTGGAACAAACTGATTTTAGGGTTTTCCTGTTGGGGGCAAGAAATGAAGTTGTGGAAGGGGTAGTGAACTGGCTTCACAGCAACTATCCCAATCTGAAACTTTGCGGTTACCACGACGGTTATTTCAGTTCAGACGAGGAACCAGAGATAATCGAGGAGATAAAGAATTCAGGAGCGCATTTACTGCTGGTAGCTCTGGGGGCTCCTGGACAGGACATGTGGATTAACCGCCGTCTGGATGAAACAGGCGTCCGGGTTGCCATGGGAGTGGGCGGACTTTTCGATTTTTATTCCGGTCGTATCTCACGCGCTCCGGTTTGGATGCGTGAAATCGGTATGGAATGGTTCTACAGATTCCTTCAGGAACCTGGACGATTATGGAAACGTTACTTCGTGGGCAATGCCATTTTCCTGTCTCGGGTGCTGCGGGAAAAATTCTTTTCACGAAAGAAATAGATCAACAGTTGATCACTGAACTTGATGAAACATATTTTGAAATGGCCGATAAGTTCAATCAAGAATTTTGTTTTCTGAGTTCGTCTGGAAGAATTACGCATCTCCGGGGATTGTTTTCACGATGGGCAGCCTGACCGTGAATGTGCTCCCAACGCCCACCACACTCTCCGCATTTATATCTCCTCGATGGTCCTGAACTATTTTTAAAGCAGTCGCCAATCCTAATCCGCGTCCTAAAGCAAGGTGTGAAGTGAAGAATGGATTGAACAGATTACCCAACCTCTCGGTCGGTATGCCGAGGCCGGTGTCCCGGACCCTCAGAACTAACCAATCTGTCTCTTTCAAAGTCTCAATTTCTATTGATCCACCTTCTGGCATCGCCTCAACGGCATTCTTTATGAGATTCACCAAAACCTCTAATATCTGACTCCTGATTCCTTCCACAAAACACCCAACGATCGTATTTACGGTCAGATCAATTTTTAGTCCTATTTTTACGGAACTGGAATACCAGAAGGGTTTTGTCAGTTCGGCGGCTTCTTCCGCCACCAGTGAGAGATCGAACGTCTCAAGCCTGTTTTCAAGATTTTCGGTTTCAGAATAGGATGCAAACTGGTTCAGTCTATTTACCGTTTCGGAAGCTTTGACGCAAGTATCAGCTATTGTTAGAATATTTTTTTCAAGATTCGATAAATTACCTGATTTCAGACGCATCAGACAAACGTTTGCATTTCCAAGAATGATCTGCAGAAAGTTATTGAAATTGTGGGCTACTCCTGCGGCCAAGTCAGCGACAGCTTTGTACTTTTCAGTCTGCAACAGTATCTTTTCGGCAATTTTGATTTCTGAGATGTCCCGGATGGCTTCAATAGACCCTATCACCTGACTGTCCCGATCATAGAGTGGAGCAGCGATGTTCCACAACCAGGCAGGGCCTCTTCCCCGAAAATCAGGGAGATATGTCTCTGAAACAAGTCTATCACCATCACGTCTCAGATTGTGATAGCCTGAGACCACAAGTTCATCATAATTAATAACTAAATCAAGCATCACTGGCCGCCTTTTGCCGTAAAAAGGCAACGAATATTCATAATCACCTTTTCCAATGATTTCTGACGCCGGAACCCCTGTCAGATCCTGCATGGCCTGGTTCCACTGGATGAGCGTGCCACTGGAGTCTATGACCATCGTAGCGTCGGGTAGAAATTCTATGATCTGTGACGATAGACGTTGAGACTCTTGAATTACTCTCTCGGCGTTCTTGATATCTGTTATGTTTCGAATAGATTCAATTGCTCCGGAAGGTGTCCCGTCAGCATCGAACAAAACCCGAGCAGTGCCCGAAAGGAAAATGCCGCTTTTCAGTTCCGGATGATAGGATTCGGAAATCAGCATTCCGTCATCCTGTTTTTTTACCGAAACGTATTTTTCCTTGAACTCATCCTGCCAGGTGAGAGCCAAATCCAGCAATAAAGGTCTACGTTCTCCATAAAAAGGCACAGCATATTCGTAGTCGGATTTGCCAATAATTTCAGCAGAGTTAATGCCCGTGAGATCGGTCATTGCACGATTCCAGAAAGTCACTCGTCCTGATCTATCAATCACCAGCGTTGGATCCGGAAGAAATTCCAGTACTTGATTCAAGCTGTGATATGCCGATTGTAAATTCTTCTCAGCCTTTTTACGACGCTCTATTTCCTGCTGCGCCATCCCTAGTTCAGCCCTGACTTCTGCAACCTCACTCAATATCGCCAGAACCGGTCGATGGCTGACTGTGCCTCCCATCTTGCTATTCTGCCACTGGATGTAGAGATATAGAAAAGGTGATGCAAATACTGAGACCAAAAAGCGACTGTAGAGCGAACCCTGCATGATACTCAGATATTGAGGAGTTCCCCAAAATGCTCCAGTTGAAAACAGAAGGACATCCAACCACATAACACCAAGAAGTGTCAAAAAAGCCCGTAGCCACATTTTTATCCGAAAATTCGGAGAGCCGAGAAATTCCCATGCGACTGCCAGAAACAACATATCAGCAATTGTTGTAAGAACAGAAGCCGCGTTGATTCTCAAGCTGGGATGCGGGATAGGGATGAAGTTTGGAGTCCCCGAGATTGAAGCTGGAATATGTATGATTGCTGCAGTTAGAGGAACAAACGTCGAAAGCCCGGCTACAATCAGGATGGCAATTCTCGCGGGTTGGGGACCGTCAAAAATATAAACTACGAAAACTCCCAGCAAGAGTGACGTGTAGAAAACGGTAGACCCGACCATGAAAGTTGTCCCGGCGACGTGAATTTGGACTCCAGCGTCGGTAATCAGGGACATAACGGCTGTGATGGCCCCCATCAAAGCATAAAAAGGAGCAAGACCCACCCTGTGGCGCATGGAGTGAGCCCATAACACCAGTAGATACATGGTCACTGCCCCTAAAATAAGTGTTGCCACCTCGATGCCAATCATAAAATATTTCTAAGGCCTCTTTTGAATTAACTTCAATTCTTTTTATCGGTTTTAATCATTAACTACTTTATGAGTCCCATTTTTTTTGCCCTACTGAGAAGCTCAACCACAAACGTTAAGGAAGCCAATTCTAT